>NZ_KV800267.1:49321-75722 GCF_001810205.1 Pseudomonas sp. HMSC076A11
CATAACGCCAACGGCGTTATCCGCCGTCTATCCCGCGCAGCGGTTATTCGCCCCACGCCTGGATCGGCGCGTGGAAGAGGGGCGTTATGCGCCGCCGTACGTTCAGTCCTGGCGGCTGGTGACTTCCAGCAGGTGGTAGCCGAACTGGGTCTTCACCGGCCCCTGGACCACGTTCAGCGGCGCGCTGAAGACCACCTGGTCGAACTCGCGGACCATCTGGCCGGGGCCGAACGAGCCCAGGTTGCCGCCGTCGCGGCCGGAGGGGCAGGAGGAATGCTCGCGGGCGACTTCGGCGAAGTCGGCACCGCCTTCGATGGCGGTCTTCAGTTCGTTGCACTTGGCTTCGCTGGAAACCAGGATGTGGCGGGCAGTGGCTCGGGCCATGGGGAAATACTCCTAGGGTGAAACGGCAGAGCCTAGCAGACATCGACGCCCGCACCGACAGCCCGCGACCGGAGGAGGCGCTCGACAAGCGTGGCGAGGGTTGCTTGACTCGCCGCCTTTGCGAATCCGGGAACGCCCTCCGATGAGCCAGACCTTCCACGGCAGTTGCCTGTGCGGCGCGCTGCACTACCGACTGTCCTCGCCCCCGCGCGCACTCTCTCACTGCCACTGCGGCCAGTGTCGCAAGGCCCATGGCGCGGCATTCGCCAGCTATGGCAGCGTCCCCGTCGCGGACCTGCACATCGACCGCGGCGCCGACCTGCTCGCCGCGTTCCGCTCCTCACCCGCCGTGCTCCGGCGCTTCTGCTCGCGCTGCGGCTCGCCGCTGTTCTGGTCGAGGAGCGAAGGCGAGTTCGCCGACTGGGTATCGGTCGCCCTCGGCAGCCTGGACACGCCCTTCCCGGCGGCGAAACAGAAGCATGTCCAGGTCGCATCGATGGCCTGCTGGTGCAGGATCGCCGACGACTGGCCGCGTTTCGACTGAAGTCCGCCCGCGATCCGCCGGCCGGTGCCTGTTTTTTCGCCGGCAAGGCCCGGGCCTGGGGTACCATGCCGCGCCCTTCGCCGCCGGTCCTTGCCGCCCATGTCCGCCACCGCGCTGTACACCGACCTGTCCCACTATTACGACCTGATGTGCGCCGACATCGACTACCAGGCGCAGAGCCACTGCGTGCGTCGCCTGCACCAGTTGTTCGGCAACCAGGGCCGGCGGCACCTGGACCTGGCCTGCGGTACCGGCCCTCACGTGCGGCACTTCCTCGATTTCGGCTATCGCAGCGCCGGCCTGGACATCAACCAGCCGATGCTCGACCTCGCCCGACAGCGCTGCCCCGAAGCGCACTTCAGCCGGCAGGACATGGCCGGCTTCCAGGTGGACGAGCCGCTGGACCTGATCACCTGTTTCCTCTATTCGATCCACTACAACGCAGGGCTGGAGCGCTTGCGCGCATGCCTGGCCAGCGTGCATGGCGCACTGGCGGATGGCGGCGTGTTCTGTTTCAACACGGTGGACAAGGGGCAGATCGACAATCGCGCGTTCGTCCGCCATTCCGTGGAGCATCGAGGCAGCCGCTTCACCTTCGGTTCCGGCTGGTACTACAGCGGCGAGGGCGAGCGCCAGGCGCTGCGCCTCGGTATCGAGAAAACCACGGACGGAACGACCCAGACCTGGGAGGACGAACACCCCATGGTCGCCCTCGGCTTCGCCGAGCTGCAGCACCTGTTGCAGACGCATTTCGAGGTGCAGGTCTTCGAACACGACTACGAACGGATCACGCCCTGGGCCGGCAGCTCCGGGAATGCCCTGTTCGTCTGCGTGAAGCGCTAGCCTCCGGATATCCTGGCGCAAACGTGACGATCAGGCTGGCACGGGCGGGGCAGCGTTTCACAGGGGGCTGCGGAGGATTCTTCGTCGCTTTCGGCACGCTGCGTCCGACCCGCTAGAGGCCTGCCTGGCCGACGATCCGTGCGCGCCTTCTCGGCTAGACCAAGGTCGCAAAGACCCCGCCGACCATCTGTGACACCTTCGCGCGCTTTTTTACCCCCCGCTGTCGAGAGTCACCGCATGTCCGCCCCGTTTTCCCCCCGTTCGCCCCGCACCCTTCGCGGCCTGGGCGCCCTCGCCCTGTGCGGCGGATTCGTCGCCCCGGCCCCTGCCGCCTTCCTCGAGGACGGCAGCGCGCGCCTGGAAGCGCGCACCGTCTACTTCAACCGCGACTTCCGCGACGGCAGCTCGGCCAACCCGCAGGGCGCCTCCAAGCGCGAGGAAGCCGCGCAGGGCTTCATCCTCGACCTGCGCTCGGGCTATACCGAGGGCGCGCTGGGCTTCGGCGTGGATACCCTGGCGATGCTCGGGATCAAGCTCGACTCCAGCCCCGCGGACAGCAACAGCGGCCTGCTGCCTTCCAGCGGCCACGATCCGCGTCGCTCGGTCGACCAGTACGCCAAGGCCGGCGTTGCCGGCAAGATGCGCTTCTCGCAGACACAGTTCAGATACGGCGCGATGCTGCCGGACATGCCGCTGCTGAAATACAACGACGGACGCCTGCTGCCGACCCTGTTCCACGGCGCCCAGCTGACCAGCGAGGAGATCGCCGGGCTCAGGTTCTCCGCCACCCGCCTGGAGCGCTACACCGCGCGGGACTCCAGCGACGCCCAGGACATCCGCCTGCACTGCAAGAACAAACGCTACGCCTGCGACACCACCGGCAACCGCTTCGACGCCTACCAACTCGACTACCAGGTCAACGACGGCCTGCTGTTGCAATACGCCCAGGGCGGCCTGCGCAACGTATATCGCCAGCGCTACCTCGGTGCCGTGGGCAAGCGGCAGCTCGGCGCCGGCAAGCTGAGCGCCGACCTGCGCTGGTTCGACAGCGAGGACGCCGGCGCGGCCCGCGCCGGCAAGATCGACAACCGCGCCCTCAGCCTGCTGCTCGCCTACGCCCAGGGCGGCCACACGCTCAGCGCCGGCTGGCAGCGGATGAACGGCGCCAGCTCGATGCCCTACCTCGACGGCAGCAATCCGTACCTGGCCAACTACCTGCAGGTGAACGACTTCGCCAACCCCGAGGAACGCTCCTGGCAACTGCGCTACGACTTCGACCTGCGCAGCGTCGGCGTGCCCGGCCTGAGCTTCATGACCCGCTACGTCAACGGCGACCATATCCGCCTGGCCAACGGCGACGAGGGCAAGGAATGGGAGCGCGACATCGAGCTGAAGTACGTGGTGCAGAGCGGCCGCTTCAAGGACCTCAGCCTGCGCCTGCGCAACGCCACCTACCGCACCGACTTCGAGCGCTCGGCGCGCGACGTAGACGAGGTGCGCCTGATCGCCAGCTACAACCTGTCGCTGTTCTGAGCCGTCGCGCCGGAACGCACGCCGGCGCGACGCTCCGGCGGTTCAGACCGCCAGGGCGCGTTCGCGCAGCTCGACGTTGAGGATGCGGTCGTTCTCCGAGTAATCCACCGGGCAATCGATCACATGCACCCCGGGCGTGCCCAGGCAGCGCTCCAGCAGCGGCAGGAAGCCCTCGGCACTGTCGACCCGGTGGCCGTGGGCGCCGTAGGCCTCGGCGTAGTGCACGAAGTCCGGGTTGCCGTAGTCCAGCCCGAAGTCGGCGAAGCCCATGTTCGATTGCTTCCAGCGGATCATCCCGTAGCCGTTGTCGCGCAGGATGATCACCGTCAGGTTCATCTTCAGCCGCACCGCGGTTTCCAGTTCCTGGCTGTTCATCATGAAGCCGCCATCGCCGCACACCGCGACGATCGGCCGGTCCGGGTAGACCAGGTGCGCGGCCATCGCCGAGGGCAGGCCGGCGCCCATGGTGGCGAGGGCGTTGTCCAGCAGCACGGTGTTGGGCATGTGTGCCTTGTAGTTGCGGGCGAACCAGATCTTGTACATGCCGTTGTCCAGGGCGACGATGCCCTGCGACGGCAACGCCCGGCGCACGTCGGCCACCAGGCGCTGCGGATAGAGCGGGAAGCGCGGGTCGTCGGCGCCTTCGGCGACCTGCGCCTCGTTGGCCTCGCGGATCGCCAGCAGGCGGGTGAAGTCCCAGTGCGCGGTATCGTCCAGCGCCTCGCCGATCTGCCAGATGGCGTTGGCGATGTCGCCCACCACTTCGATCTGCGGGAAATACACCGGGTCCACCTCGGCGGAACGGAAGTTCACGTGGATCACCTCGGTACCGCCGCGAACCATGAAGAACGGCGGCTTCTCGATCACGTCGTGGCCGACGTTGACGATCAGGTCGGCCGCCTCCACCGCGCGATGCACGAAGTCGCCGGCGGATAGCGCTGCGTTGCCGAGGAAGCGCGGGTGACGCTCGTCGACCACGCCCTTGCCCATCTGGGTGGTGACGAAGGGAATGCCGGTCTTGTCGATCAGTTGCTTGAGGACCTTGGCGGTCATCTTGCGGTTGGCCCCGGCGCCGATCACCAGGATCGGGCTGCGCGCGGCGCGCAGCTTCTCCACCGCGGCGCAGATCGCCTTGTATTCCGCCAGCGGCCGGCGGCTCAGGCTCGGCGGGATGGGCAGGCTGTCGGTCTGCTCGGCGGCGATGTCCTCCGGCAGCTCCAGGTGCACCGCGCCGGGCTTCTCTTCCTCGGCCAGGCGGAACGCCTCGCGGACCCGCGAGGGAATGTTGTCGGCGGAGGCCAGTTGGTGGGTGTACTTGGTCAGCGGCTGCATCATGCCGACCACGTCGAGGATCTGGAAGCGGCCCTGCTTGGACTTCTTGATCGGCTTCTGCCCGGTGATCATCAGCATCGGCATGCCGCCCAGGTAGGCGTAGGCGCCGGCGGTGACCAGGTTGGTGGCGCCCGGGCCGAGGGTCGACAGGCTGACCCCGGTCTTGCCGGTGAGGCGCCCGTAGGTGGCGGCCATGAAGCCGGCCGATTGTTCGTGGCGGGTGAGCACCAGCCGGATCTGCGACTTGCGCAGGGACTCCAGCAGGTCGAGATTCTCCTCGCCGGGAATTCCGAAGACGTACTGCACGCCCTCGTTTTCCAGGCATTGCACAACCACATCGGCTGCCTTGGCCATCTGCGTTCTACCTCGGGTGGTGGCGGTTCTGACCGCTCGAACACTGCGCCCCTCGCGCCTCGCTGTCCAGCCCCGCCCGGCCGGCGGAAGGCTCTGGCGCCGGCTTCGCCGGCAAGCGAACGGCGCTCCCGCCATTAGCGCAGCTGAACCCGACCACTCGATCATCAGCACAGCTAATAATTCATTCGCTGATTTCATGGTGAGGGCGGAGCCCGGATGGTAAAAATCCACCTACCGCTTTACGCGCCGGCCAAGCCGAATGCCCCGCCCCCTCCATCTCACCGAACCCTGAAGACGACCATGCCCGAGCACGCCCCGATCCTCCCCGTCATCGCCGCCGAGGTGGCCGCCCTCGCCCCCGGTTTCCGCGCCCTGAGCCTCACCGTCGAGGCGGCGCCGATCGTTCGTCCGGAAATCGCCGACCACGCCGTAGAGCGCGCCTGCCAGGCGCTGGCGCGTGGCGAACCGGACTGGGCCGAGGCGCACCTGGCAGCCTGGGCCGAGGCGTTCCGCCGCTTCGGCGCCAAGCCGCAGCGCACCCCCTGCTCCGCCGAAGCCCTGCGCAAGCGTGCGCTGCGCGACGGTGGGCTGCCGAGCATCGACCCGGTGGTGGACCTGTACAACGCCATCAGCGTGCAATTCGCCATTCCGGTAGGCGGCGAGAACCTCGCCGCCTATGCCGGCACGCCGCGCCTGGTGGTCGCCGACGGCAGCGAGACCTTCGACACCCTGAAGAACGGCGAGGCGGTCGACGAATCCCCCGACCCCGGCGAGGTGGTCTGGCGCGACGACCTCGGCGTCACCTGCCGCCGCTGGAACTGGCGCCAGGGCGTGCGCACCCGCCTGGATGCCAGCGCCCGGCGCATGTGGTTCATCCTCGAGAGCCTGCCGGAAATGCCGCTGGCGGCCCTGCACGAAGCGGGCGGCCTGCTGCTCGACGAATTGCGCCTGATGATGCCCGGCATGCGCGCCGACTCGCGCCTGCTGTGCGTGGCGACGGAACCCACCGACAGCGTATAAGGGCCGAGTCCCCGAGGAGAACAGAACATGTACCTGCCTTCGCATTTCGAAGAGTCCGACCCGCAGGCGCTGCACGCGCTGATCCGGGACTATCCGCTGGGCCTGCTGGTCAGCCACGGCGAAGCGGGCCTGGACGCCAACCACCTGCCGTTCGAGCTGAGCCCGGAAAAGGGCGCGCAAGGCACCCTGGAAGCCCATGTCGCGCGCAACAACCCGGTTTGGAGCGAGCTGCGCGACGGCGACGAGGTGCTGGTGGTGTTCCGCGCCGGCGATGCCTACATCTCGCCGCAGTGGTACCCGAGCAAGCAGGAGCACCACCGCCAGGTGCCGACCTGGAACTACCGGGTGGTCCACGCCCACGGCCGGGTGCGGATCCGCGACGACGAACGCTATGTGCGCGGCCTGGTGGCGCGCCTGACCCGCACCCACGAGGCGACCCAGGAAACGCCCTGGAAAATGACCGACGGCCCCGCCGACTACATCGACGAGATGCTCCGGCTGATCGTCGGCATCGAAATCGAGATCACCCGCCTGGTCGGCAAGTTCAAGCTCAGCCAGAACAAGGAAGCCCGCGATATCCGCGGCGCCAGCGCAGCGCTGCTGGCGCGCGGCGAACAGGCGATCGGCGCGGCCATGGACGATTGCGCCGCCCGGCGCGAGGGCTGAGGTTCAGGCCTCGCCCGGCTGCGGCCGGTGGTGGACGAACTCGACCACCGTGCCGTCCGGCAGCAGCGCATTGAAGCAGGCGCCGGTGGGCGCGCGCGCCGGCCCGAAGATGATCTGCGCGCCGGCAGCCAGCAACCGCCGGTGATAGGGCTCGATGTCGTCCACCAGCAGGGTGCCAGTGGTGCTGCGGAACGGCGCCAGCGCCTCGTCGCTGCCCTCCAGCAGGAGGAAGGCGCCGACCGCGGCGAGTGTCAGGCGTTTCTCGGGAAAGTCGAAGCGCATGTCGTGGGCGACGCCCTGCAGGTCTTCGTAGAAAGCGATGGCCGCATCGATGCTGCCCGGTTCCAGGTAGACACGGATGAACACCCGCGGCTCGGCGAAACCGGACGAGTCGTTGACGCGACGCCAGAGAAAAGGCTGGGACATGGCGCAGGACCTCCGCAGGCCAGGGCGAAAGGTCCGTTCTAGCATGCCGGCCGCGTCCGGCGAAACGCCCTCATTTCGTCGAGCGGACGTTGCCGTAGCGCACTTCTTTCGACGGCGGGTAGCCGTAGAAGGCGGTGTAGCACTTGCTGAAGTGGCTGGGCGAGACGAAGCCGCAGGCGACCAGGACCTCCAGCATGGTCAGGTCGGAATGTTGCAGCAGGCGCCGGCACTCGGTGATCCGCAACTCCAGGTAGTAGCGCACCGGCGTGGTTCCGAGCTGCTGCTGGAACAATCGCTCGATCTGCCGCCGCGAGCGCCCCACGTAGTGGGCGAGCTGCTCCTGGCTGAGCGGTTCCTCGATATTCGCCGACATCAGGTTGATCACTTCGCGCAGCGGCTCGCTCATCTTCTCGTGCAGGGCGGGGCGCACCCGCCGGTAGCGCGACTCCTCGAAGGCGAGGATATCCACCACCGCCTCCACCAGGTCGCGCCCGTGGCGCCGGGCGATCCACTCCAGCGCCAGGTTGAAGGCGCCGGTGGGGCTGGCCGCGGTCAGGCGGTCGCGGTCGACCATATAGCTGTCGCTGGTCACCTGGCTGTTGCGGGCGATCTCGGCGAGGGCGGCGCGGTGCTCGGGATGGATGCAGCAGCGGTAGCCATCCAGCAGGCCGGCGTCGCCGAGGAACCAGGCACCGTTCCACAGCCCGGCCAGGGCGACGCCGCGCGACGCCACGTCCTGCAACGCTTCCCGCAGCGCGGCGGACGAGCGCAGGGGCGTGCGCAAACCGCCGCAGACCACCAGCAGGTCGAGTCCTTGCAACGCCGCCGAGGCGAGCGCCAGGTCCGGGCAGATCAGCAACCCGAGGTCGCTGGTCACCGGCTCGCCGCTCAGGCTGAAGTTGCTCACCGCGAAGGACTCGCTGCGGATCAGGTTGGCGGTCACCAGGGTGTCCAGCGCCTGGGTGAAGGCCGGCAGGGAAAAGTGTTCGAGCAGCAGGAAGCCCACCCGCGCCCGTGCCGAGCCCCCCCTCCCCGGCCCCGGTGAACCTGAGGTTCTGCCCTTGCAGGGCGGCGCTGAAACGCCTTCTTTCCATCGATTCGTGCCTCTTGTTCTTCTTGTTCCCGGCCAGCGGGCCGCGACGCCTGCCGTCGCGGCGAAAACCCCGGGCGCTCCATCATATGCGCAAGCCATGTGACTTGGCGCCTCCCTGGCGCGCCGGGGGAATATGCTCAAATACGCCCTCGGGGGGCTGCCCCTTTCGCACGCCACGGCGTCAGCGGAAACAGCGCGGACGAACGGTGCGGAGACGCCCCGAAAACCTGTAGACATATTGTCTAACAGAACCCTATAGTCATTATACAAACTGTAGACAAAGCCCATGACAAGTAGAAAGGCCTCCATGAAAGCCCAACCCGACGTCGACTCGAACAGCGCCGATGCCCCCTTCGACCGCAAGGCGGTGCTGGGCGATGCGCTGCGCCGGCGGATCCTGAGCATGGAACTGGCGCCCGGCGCGGTCGTCGACGAACTCGCCCTGTGCGACGAGTTCGGCCTCTCGCGCCCGCCGGTGCGCGAACTGCTGCGGCAGATCGCCGCCGAGGGCTACATCGAACTGGAAGCCAACCGTGCGCCGCGCGTCGCGGCCATGAGCCACGACTCGCTGCACGCCTTCTTTCTCGCCGCGCCGCTGATCTACATCGCCACCACGCAACTGGCGGCCACCCATGCCAGCGAAGCGGAGATCGAGACGCTCAAGGCGATCCAGGAAGATTTCCGCAAGGCCATCGAAGAGAAGCATGTGGAAAACCGCGTCATCCACAACGACGCCTTCCACCTGGAGATCGGCAGGATGGCCCACAACGACTACCTCATGCCGAGCCTGCGCCGCTTGCTGATCGACCATGCGCGGCTGGGCAAGATCTTCTACCGCCATCCGACCACCGACGACATGCAACGCGACCTGGAACTCGCCTGCGACCAGCACGACCAGATCGTCGATGCCATCCAGCGGCGCGATCCGGATGCGGCGGCGGACATCGTCCGTGCGCATTTCGAGCTGTCGCGCCGGCGCATGGCCGAGTACGCGGCGCCGGCCGGAGTGGAGGTGGCGCTGGTCTACGAGGGTTAGCGAGCCCCCGCGCCACGGCCCCGCCCGAGAAGCGGAGGCGGTCACGCAGGGGATGGTTACCGGGTTCCAATAACAAGAGTCAGGTCCCTGCGATGACGAAAGTAACCCACCTTCCGGCCGACGACCGTTCCTGCGGCTGGTATCACCTCAGCCCGCCGCGGCGGCCGAAGCCGGCCCACTACGGCAGGAGCGCCGCCCGTTGGGTGGTGGTCGGCGCCGGCTTCACCGGCCTCGCCGCCGCGCGCCAGCTGGCGCTGCATTTTCCCGACGAGGAGATCGTCCTGGTCGAGGCCCAGGAAGTCGGCTTCGGTACCGCCGGGCGCAACGCCGGCTTCGCCATCGACCTGCCCCACGACATCGGCGCCGACGACTACATCGGCGACATAGCGACCGCCCGGATCGGCCTGAAGCTCAATCTCGCCGGCCAGTCGCTGCTCCGCGAACAGGTGCAGCGCCATGCCATCGACTGCCAGATGAAGGCCTGCGGCAAGTACCAGGCGGCCGTCGAGGCGCGCGGCGTGGCTGTGCTCGACGCCTACCGGCGCGGCCTCGACCGGCTCGGCCAGGCCTACGAGGTGATCGAGGCGGACGACCTCCCGGGACACATCGGCACCGCTTTCTATCGCAAGGCCCTGTTCACCCCCGGTACCCTGCTGGTGCAGCCCTCGGCCCTGGTCAAGGGCCTGGCCGACAGCCTGCCGGGCAACGTCAGCCTCTACGAACACACACCGATCACCGCCGTGGAATATGGCGACAGGACCCTGCTGAGCCATCCCCACGGCAGCATCCTGGCCGACCGCCTGGTCCTCGCCAACAACGCCTTCGGCATGAGCTTCGGCTTCCTCCAGGGGCGGATGCTGCCGATCTTCACCTACGCCAGCCTGACCCGGCCGCTCGATGCCGAGGAGCAGGCCCGCCTCGGCGGGCGCCCCTACTGGGGCCTGATCCCGGCCGACCCTTACGGCACCACGGTGAGGCGTACCCCGGACAACCGCCTGCTGATCCGCAACAGCTTCAGTTTCAACCCTGACGGACGCAGCGCCGGGAAATACCTTGAGCGCTTCGCCGTACGCCATCGCGCCTCGTTCCGCCAGCGCTTCCCGATGCTCCCGGAAGTCGGCTTCGACTACACCTGGGGCGGCTCGCTGGCGCTGTCGAGGAACCACATGGGGCACTTCGGCGAGCTGGCGCCCAACGTCTATGGCGCCCTGTGCTGCAACGGCCTGGGGGTAACCCGCGGGACCGTCACCGGGAAGCTGCTGGCCGACTGGCTGGCGGGCGAACGCAACGAGCTGATCGACTTCCTGCTGCGCGCGCCCGGTCCCAGCGGCAATCCACCCGAACCACTCCTTTCCCTTGGCGTGAACCTCAACCTGAGGTGGGGGCAGTATCGAGCAGGTAGAGAAAGCTAGGCATCCCTAGTAACGCGCCCACGGGCGCCGACTTCGATTCAGACGGCCATTGAAGACCGGAGCTGGAGAGCGTTCCAGCCTCGCGGATTCGCTCGGCCCGAATTCACCGGCAGCGGTTAGAACCAGGAGACAATAATGACAAATCCTACGACCTCGATCGAAGACGTACCCCTCAACGCCTTCCACCGGCTGTTGACCCTGCGCTCCGGCGGCGGCTCCTTCGTCGACGGCTACGTGCTGAGCATCATCGGCGTGGCGATGCTGCAGATGACCGCGGCATTGCAACTGAGCAGTTTCTGGCAGGGCATGATCGCCGCCTCGGCGCTGGTCGGCATCTTCTTCGGCGGTTTCCTCGGCGGCTGGCTGACCGACCGCCTGGGCCGCCGCAGGCTGTTCTTCGTCGGCCCCAGCCTGTTCGTCCTCGCTTCCCTGGCGCAGTACGGGGTCGACTCGGCGGCGGCGCTGTTCGTCCTGCGCTTCCTGATCGGCGTGGCGGTGGGCATCGAGTACCCGGTCGCCACCGCCTTGCTGGTGGAGTTCCTGCCGAAGAAGTATCGCGGACCGCGCCTGGCCACCCTGACCATCCTCTGGTTCGCCGGCGCCGCCTTCGCCTACCTGGTCGGCGACCTGATCCTGCGCAGCGGCGGCGAGGACGCCTGGCGCCTGGTACTGGCCAGCACCGCGGCGATCGGCGCCGTGCTGTTCCTGCTACGCATCGGCACCCCCGAGTCGCCGCGCTGGCTGCTGAGCAAGGGCCGCGACGCGGACGCAGAACGGGTCATCCGCCAGGTCTACGGCGAAGCCTTCTCGCTGGAGAACCTGCCCGAACAGGCGCTGGAACGGAAGGTCACCATCTGGCACCTGCTCTACGCCGGCTACGGCAAGCGCATGCTCTTCGTCACCCTGTTCTGGACCTGCTCGGTGATCCCCGTGTTCGCCGTCTACGCCTTCGCGCCCAAGGTGCTGCTGGCGCTGAACCTGAAGGGCGACTGGGCCTCCTACGGTTCGGTGGCGATCACCCTGCTGTTCGTCATCGGCTGCATCATCGCCACCCGCCTGATCAACCGCATCGGCCGGCGCTGCATGCTGCTGCACAGCTTCCTCTGGTCCGGCCTGGCGCTGCTCGGGCTGGGCGTCTTCCACGCCGGCTCGGAGGCGACCATCCTCGGCCTGTTCGGTGCCTACGCGCTGTTCATCGGCGGCGCCCAGGTGCTGCAACTGGTCTACCCGAACGAACTGTTCCCCACCGAGATCCGCGCCTTCGCGGTCGGCGTCGGCACCTCGTTATCGCGCGTGGGCGCCGCGGTGGGCACCTACCTGGTGCCGCTTTCCCTGGAAACCCTGGGTACCGCCCAGACCATGTACGCCGCCGCGCTGGTGACCCTGCTCGGGCTGCTCGTGACCTGGGCCCTGGCGCCGGAAACCCGTTCGCTGAACCTGCAGCAGGCGGCTTCGCTCACCTGAACCACCCGCCGCGGCAGCGTCCGCCGGGTGCGCCGCGGCCCAGCATCCCACAGGAGGAAACCCCGTGAAATTCGAAGGTATCTATACCCCCGCCATCACCCCGCTGAGCGCCGACGGCAGCATCGACACCCAGGCCTTCGCCGAGGTCCTGGAGTTTCTCGTCGAGTCGAAGGTGCACGGCATCGTGATCGGCGGCTCCACCGGCGAGTACTACGCGCACACCGCCGAGGAACGCCTGGCCCTCGCCGCCCACGCCAGCGAAGTCATCGCCGGGCGCCTGCCGCTGGTGGTGGGAACCGGCGCGATCCGCACCGAGGACTCGCTGGCCTACGCCGAAGCCGCCCGCGCCATCGGCGCCGACGCCATCCTGGTCGGCTCGCCGCCCTACGCGCTGCCGACCTCGCGGGAGATCGCCGAGCACGTGCAGGCGGTGGACCGCGCCGCCGGCCTGCCGATCATGCTCTACAACTATCCGGCGCGGATGGGCGTGGAGATGGACGAGGCGTTCTTCGCCGCCGTCGCCGGCTGCCGCAACATCGTCGCGATCAAGGAAAGCTCCGGCTCCACCGCGCAATTGCACCGCCTGGCCTGCCGCCACCCGCGGATCGCCTTGTCCTGCGGCTGGGACGACCAGGCCCTGGAGTTCTTCGCCTGGGGCGCGCGCAGTTGGGTCTGCGCCGGCTCCAACTTCATCCCTGGCGAACACCTCGCCCTGTACCAGGCCTGCGTGGTCGAGAACGACTTCGCCAAGGGCCGGCGCATCATGGCGGCGATGATGCCGCTGATGGACTTTCTCGAAAGCGGTCACTTCGTCCAGTCGATCAAGCACGGCTGCGAACTGGCCGGCCTGCGCGCCGGCGGCGTACGTGCGCCGCTGAAGGCGCTGGACGAGGCCGGCAAGGCGGCACTGGCGGAGATCGTCGCCAGGCTCAAGGGCGAGGTCGCGCGGATCGTCGAGGGTGGCCGCCATGACTGAGCTGCTGAGCCGGGAGGAATACGCGGCCATCGCCGCGACGCTGGACCTTCCCCAGCGCGCCTTCATCGACGGAGGGTTCCGCGATGCCTGCGGCGGCCGCACCTTCGCCTCGACCAACCCGGCCACCGGCGAGCTGCTGGCGCAGGTCGCCGCCTGCGACGCGGAGGACGTCGGGCACGCCGTGGCCAGCGCGCGGCGGGCGTTCGAGGACGGCCGCTGGCGCTCGCGCACGCCCGCCGAGCGCAAGGCGGCGCTGCTGCGCCTGGCCGAGCTGCTGGAAGAGCACCTGCTGGAACTGGCGGTGATGGAGAGCCTCGACAGCGGCAAGCCGATCCGCGAATGCCAGCACACCGACCTGCCGGAAACCATCAATACCCTGCGCTGGCATGCCGAACTGATCGACAAGATCTACGACAGCACCGCCCCGGTCGGTTCGGCGGCGCTGGCCATGGTGGTGCGCGAGCCGATCGGCGTGGTCGGCCTGGTGCTGCCGTGGAACTTCCCGCTGCTGATGCTCGCCTGGAAGATCGGCCCGGCGCTGGCGGCAGGCTGCTCCGTAGTGGTCAAGCCGGCCCCCGAGACCAGCCTGACCGCCCTGCGCGTCGCCGAACTGGCCAGCCAGGCGGGGATCCCCGCCGGGGTGTTCAACGTGGTCCCCGGCGGCGGCCGCGAGGCCGGCGAACCGCTGGGCCGCCACCCGGACGTGGCGATGGTCAGCTTCACCGGCTCCACCGCGACCGGCCGCCTGTTCCTCAAGTACGCCGCCGAGTCCAACCTCAAGCGGGTGGTACTGGAGTGCGGCGGCAAGAACCCGGCGGTGGTGATGAACGATGTCGAGGACCTCGACCTGGTGGCGCAACACGTGGTCAACGGCGCGTTCTGGAACATGGGCGAGAACTGCTCGGCGTCCTCGCGGCTGATCGTCCACGCCGAGGTCCGCGAGGCGCTGCTCGAACGCATCGGCGCGCAGCTCCGCGAGTGGCGCATGGGCGACCCGCTGGATCCGCGTAATCGCCTCGGCGCGCTGGTCAGCCCGGCGCACTTCGAGAAGGTCCGCGCGTACCTCGACCAGGCCAGGACGGAGCGGTTGGCGGTGCGCTTCGGCGGCGCCACCGAGGCTGGCATCTTCGTCGAGCCGACCGTGGTCGATGGCGTCTCGCCGCACAGCCGGCTGTTCCGCGAGGAAATCTTCGGCCCGCTGCTCTCGGTCACCTCTTTCGACGACATCGACGAAGCCATCGCCCTGGCCAACGACACCGTCTACGGCCTCGCCGCCTCGGCCTACACCGGCAGCCTGCGCCACGCACTGCGCCTGTCGCGGGAGATCCGCGCGGGGATCGTCACCGTCAACTGCTTCGGCGAGGGCGACGCCTCGACGCCCTTCGGCGGCTACAAGGAGTCAGGCTTCGGCGGTCGCGACAAGTCGGTCTGGGCACACGACCAGTACACAGAGTTGAAGACCATCTGGATCGACGCTTCCTGAAGCTGTCCGGCCCGCAAGGGCCGGCACTCCCGCCTGGCGGCGAGACCGGACAACCGGGCCGGACAGGCGACCAAGTGCAGACAACACCCATTCTGCATAACGTTCCGTCGCTATGCTGCTGCCTCCACCCTTCCCTTTTCCGCCAGGAACGACACGGAGACTCATCCATGACGGACAACCATATCGATGTACTGATCAACGGCTGCGGCATCGGCGGGGCGATGCTCGCCTACCTGCTCGGCCGCCAGGGCCACCGCGTGGTGGTAGTGGAGCAGGCACGGCGCGAACGCGCGATCAACGGCGCCGACCTGCTCAAGCCGGCCGGCATCCGGGTGGTCGAGGCGGCCGGGTTGTTGGCCGAGGTGACCCGTCGCGGCGGGCGGGTCCGCCATGAGCTGGAGGTCTATCACGACGGCGAGCTGCTTCGCTATTTCAACTATTCCAGCGTCGACGCGCGCGGCTATTTCATCCTCATGCCCTGCGAGTCGCTGCGCCGCCTGGTACTGGAAAAGATCGACGGCGAAGCGACCGTCGAGATGCTGTTCGAGACCCGCATCGAAGCGGTGCAGCGCGACGAGCGCCACGCGATCGACCAGGTGCGCCTGAACGACGGCCGCGTGCTGCGTCCGCGGGTGGTGGTGGGAGCCGACGGTATCGCCTCCTACGTGCGCCGCCGGCTGCTCGATATCGATGTGGAACGCCGCCCCTACCCGTCGCCGATGCTGGTCGGCCCCTTCGCCCTGGCGCCCTGCGTGGCCGAGCGCAACCGCCTGTACGTGGACTCGCAGGGCGGGCTGGCCTACTTCTATCCGATCGGTTTCGACCGCGCGCGACTGGTGGTGAGCTTCCCCAGGGAGGAGGCGCGCGAGCTGATGGCCGACACCCGCGGCGAGTCGCTGCGCCGACGCTTGCAACGCTTCGTCGGCGACGAGAGCGCCGAGGCGATCGCCGCCGTCACCGGCACTTCGCGCTTCAAGGGCATCCCCATCGGCTACCTGAACCTGGACCGCTACTGGGCGGACAACGTGGCGATGCTCGGCGACGCCATCCACAACGTGCATCCGATCACCGGCCAAGGCATGAACCTGGCCATCGAGGACGCCAGCGCCCTGGCCGACGCCCTCGACCTGGCCTTGCGCGACGCCTGCGCGCTGGAGGATGCCCTGGCCGGCTACCAGGCCGAGCGCTTCCCGGTGAACCAGGCGATCGTCTCCTATGGCCATGCGCTGGCCACCAGCCTGGAGGATCGCCAGCGCTTCGCCGGGGTCTTCGACACCGCCCTGCAGGGCAGCAGCCGTACGCCGGAAGCCCTGGGCGGCGAGCGCTCCTACCAGCCGGTGCGGTCGCCGGCGCCGCTCGGCTGAACCCGCCAGCGCGGCCGGAGCGTAGCGTCCGGCCGCGCGCCTAGAGCAGGTCGCGGCGCAACTGCGGGAATACCTTGGCCACCTTGTTCAGCAGGTAGTCGCCGTACTCGCCGTGGAAAGCGTGGACGTTGGCCTGGTCCCAGCGACGGGCGCTGTCATCCTGTTCCGGCACCTCGGGCAGCCCTTCGATGGGCTGCACGCGGGCATGGAAGTTCGGATCGAAGAACAGCGGGAACGACAGGCGGTCGCGCCCCGAAGTGTTGCGTGCCACCCGGTGCGGCGTGCTGCGGTAGAGGCCGCCGGTCATGCGTTCGAGCATGTCTCCGAGGTTGCAGACGAACGAGCCCGGTATCGGCGGAGCCTCCAGCCAACCCTGTGGGGTGCGCACCTGCAGGCCGCCGATGGCGTCCTGGTGGAGCAGCGTGAGCAGGCCGTAGTCGGTGTGTTCGCCGACGCCCCACTGCACGTCGAGGCCCTCCGGCACTGGCTGGCTCGGATAATTGAACAGGCGGAAGAGGATCAGCGGATCGCCGGTATAGCGCGCGGCGAAGTAGTCGGCTTCCAGTCCCAGACCGAGGGCGATGCCCTCCATCAGCCGGTGGCCGACGCGGGTGGTTGCGTCCAGGTACTCCAGCAGCGTCTCGCGCAGGCCGGGCACCTCGGGGAACAGGTTGGCGCCATGCAGCGGCGTCCCGGCGCGCACTTCGGGATGCTCAGCGTCCAGTTCGCTGCCCAGGTACAAGCCTTCCTTCCAGTCCGGGCGGTTGGAGGTCAGTTCGCCGCCAAGAGGGAAATAGCCGCGCCAGGCGCGCCCGCCAAGCTCCATGCGCCAGCGCAGCTTGCTCGTCTCGTCGAGGGCGAAGAACTGCCGCGCCAGGCGCTCCAGGCGCTCGACCAGTTGCGCCTCGACGCCGTGCCCGACCACGTAGAAGAAGCCCTGCTCGCGGCAGGCGCGGTCGATTCGCACGGCGACCGACCGTCGCGCCGCCGGGTCGCTGCCGGCAAGGGCGGCGATATCGATGATCGGCAGACTCGGAGTGCTCATGGCGTTCCTCACAGGGGTTGGGCGAAGGGGGTGCGGATGTCGGCGAGGAACTTCCGCGCACGCGGGTGCTGCGGGCGGTTGAAGAAATCGTCGGGGCTGGCGCGCTCCAGCACCCGGCCGGCGTCCATGAACAGCACGCGGTCGGCGACGTCGTGGGCGAAGCCCATCTCATGCGTTACCACCACCATGGTCATGCCGTCGCGGGCCAGGTCGCGCATCACCAGCAGCACCTCGCCGACCATCTCCGGGTCGAGGGCGCTGGTCGGTTCGTCGAACAGCATCAGCGGCGGCTCCATCGCCAGCGCGCGGGCGATCGCCACGCGCTGCTGCTGGCCGCCGGAAAGCCGCGCGGGGAACGCCGCCGCTTTGTCCGCCAGGCCGACCCGCTCCAGCAGCGCCATGGCCTGGCGGCGTGCCTCCGCGGGTTTCAGGCCGCGCAAACGGAGCGGCGCCAGGGTGCAGTTGTCCAGCACGTTCAGGTGCGGGAACAGATTGAACTGCTGGAACACGAAGCCGATGTGCGAGCGGAAGCGATTGAGGTCCAGGCCGGGAGCGTGGATGTCCTGGCCATCGATCAGGATGCGCCCGCCCTGGATCGGTTCCAGGCGGTTCAGGGTACGGATCAGGGTGGATTTTCCGGAGCCCGAGGGTCCGCAGACCACCACCACCTCACCGCGGCCGACCTGTTCGTCGACATCCGCCAGGGCGTGGTAGGCGCCGTACCATTTGTTGACCTTTTCCAGCCGGATCATCGGGCCTCCTTGGGATTGCCACGCTGCGCCTGGCGGCGTTCGAGCCAGAAAGCGAAACGCGACAGTCCGAAGCACAGGATGAAATAGGTGAGGCCGAGGATCAGGTAGACCTGGGTCGGCAGGGTGAACACCTGGGTATTGATCTGCGAGGCGATGAAGCTGACTTCGGCCAGGCCGATGATGTAGCCCAGGGAGGTCTCCTTGATCGTCGAGACGAATTGGTTGACCAACGACGGCAGCATGTTGCGCAGCGCCTGCGGGAGGACCACCAGGCGCATGCTCGCCAGGTAGCCCAGGCCGAGCGAACGCGCCGCCTCGAACTGGCCACGGTCGAGGCCCTGGATGCCGGCGCGGACGATCTCGGCCAGGTACACCGCGTCGAACAGCACAAGCGCCAGCAGCATGGTGGTGAACTGGTCGGTGCGCTGGCCGGTGAGGGTCGGCAGGAAGAAATAGGCCCAGAAGATCACCATCAGCAACGGCACCCCGCGCACCACGAAGACCAGCGCGGTGATCGGCCAGCGCAGCCAGCGCCAGGGGCTGACCCGCGCCAGGCCGAGCAGGATGCCCAGTGGCAGCGCCAGCAGCAGCGCCAGCGAGGCCAGGACCAGGGTCAGGGCCAGCCCGCCCAACGGCCCGTTGGGGTACTGGCCGACGAGGAAGTACAGCCAGTAGCTATCGATCAGTTCCAGGGTGGTCATCGCCGTTCGACTCCCGGATAGCGCTGCTGGTAGCAGGCGGCGGCGCCGGTGATCAGCAGCGATACGCTGAGATAGGCCGCGGTGGCGAAGGCAAAGGACTCGAAGCTGCGGAAGGTCGAACTCTCCACCTGGCCGGCCTGGTACATCAGCTCGGCGACGCCGATCACCGTGGCGATGCTGGTGTTCTTCCACAGGTTGAGGGTTTGCGAGATCAGCGGCGGTACGGTGATCCGCAAGGCCTGCGGGAGGATCACCAGGCGCATGCTCGCCAGGTAGCCGAAGCCCAGCGCGCGGGCGGCCTCCAGTTGCACCGTGGGCACCGCGCGGATGCCGCTGCGCATGTCCTCGCTCATGAACGCGGCGGTGTACAGGGTCAGCGCGACGATAGCGCTGGCGGCCTCGATGTTGCCGGCGTAGAGCCAGGCCTTGAGGTCCTCGGGTAGCCATTCCGGCGCGGCGAAGTACCAGAACAGCATGTGCGCCAGCAGCGGTACGTTGCGGATGCTCTCGACATAGGCGAAACCGAGCCATTGCAGGGCGCGGAACGGCGCCAGGCGCAGCAGCGCCACCAGCATCGCCAGCGGCACGGCGAAGACCAGGGTGACGGCGGCCAGCTTCAGCGACAGCAGCAGGCCGGCGACCAGCATCTCATGGTACTGGCCGCGCAGCAGCAGGGAGAAATCGAACTCGAACATGGGAAAGGCGCACGCTGTCCGCGAGGACTCACAGGGGACGGGCGGCGACGCGCATGGTCGCCGTCACGCAGAGACGTCAGGCGCTCACTCGGGGATCCGGTCGGAATCGATCTTGAAGTGGCGCTCGCTGAGGTTGGACTTGGTGCCCGGCCCGTACCACTTGAGGTACAGCTGCTCCGCCGCGCCGCTGCGCTCCAGGCCGGCGAGGGTCGAGTCGACCAGTTGCTTGAGTTGCGGATTGCCCTTGCGGAAGGCGATGGCCAGGGCCTCGGTACTCAGGTTCTCCGGCAGGATGGCGTAGCCGCCGGCCGCCGCGCCGAGCTTGCCGAAATCGTTGACCAGTGCCGACTCGTCGTCGACGAAGGCCTGACCCTTGCCCTGCTGCAACGCCAGCAGCGCCTGCTGGCTGGTCTCGAAGGTGACCACCTGGGCGTTGGGCAGCGCCTTGCGGATGTTCGGCTCCTGGGTGCCGCCCTTGACCGTCAGCACCTTCTTGCCGTCGAGGTCATGCAGCGAGGCGAAGCCGGCGTTCTTCTTCACCAGGGCCTTCTGCCCGGTGACGATGATCGAATAGGAGAAATCCACCAGCGCCTCGCGCTCCTTGTTGTGGGTCAGCGAGGCGGCGAGCAGGTCCACGTGGCCCTGCTGCAACTCCGGGATACGCGCCGCCACGGAAATCTGCTTGAACACCGGCTTGACCCCGATGGCCTTGGCGATCTCGGTACCAAGATCGACCTCGTAGCCGATGATCTGACGGGTCTTCGGGTCGATGAAGCTGTTCGGCTCGTCGGTGCCAAGGGTGCCGATGACGATCTCGCCCTTTTTGCGGATGTCGGCCAGGTCGTCGGCATGGGCAGCGCTGCCGATCAGGGTGAACACAGCCGCCACGGCTGCGCCAAGCAGGCGAATCTTCATGATGGGTATCTCGCGGAGGAATGGGGTTCGACGTCGGGCGCCGGGTGGGCCGCAGTCTATTAATAACCAAACATCCGGTGAAATATGGTTTTCATATAACCATATGAGATATCAAACTATGCCACTTCCCGCCCTGCGCCAGGGCCCGCGCGCGCTCAGGTGCCCTCGCGCAAGCGCAGCGGGTCCACCAGCCCGGCGGCGATGGCCATGCCCACCAGCTCCGGCAGGGTCTGGGCCTGCATGCGCTTCATCACCCGCGCGCGGTAGAGGTCGACGGTCTTCACGCTGACTTCCAGTTGCTCGGCCACCTCGCGGCTGGTATAGCCGCGCACCAGCGGCAAGAGCACGTCGCGCTCGCGCGGGGTGAGGCTGTCCAGGCGTTCGCGCAACCCGGCGTCGAGATCGCGGTGCCGGCGCCGACGGGCGTGGCGATCGAGGGCCTGCTGCACGCTGTCGAGCAGCAATTGTTCGTTGTAGGGTTTCTCGATGAAATCCACCGCACCGGCCTTGAAGGCGCGCACCACGATGGGCACGTCGGCATGGCCGCTGACGAAGATCACCGGCAGGTCGATGCCGCGCGCCAGCAGTTCGTCCTGCACGTTCAGCCCGCCCATGCCGGGCATCCGCACGTCGAGCAGGACGCAGGCATGGCGGCCGCCCTCGCAGGCATCGAGGAAGTCCCGGCCCTGGGTGAAGGGCCGTGCCTTGAGGCCGACCGATTCCAGCAGCCAGACCGTCGATTCGAGCATGCCCTGGTCGTCGTCGACCACGTAGACCAGCGCTTCGTCAGGCATAGCCATCGTTACCCTCCCGTGGCGCCGGCGGCGAGCGGCAGCCGGCAGTTCATGAGCAACCCGCCATCCGCCGGCAGCTCGGCTTCGAGGGTGCCGCCGAAGCCCTCGACGATGCTGCGGCTCATCGACAGGCCCAGGCCCAGCCCTTCCGGCTTGCTGGTGTGGAACGGCGTGAAAATGTGTTCCAGCTGATCCGCCGGCACTCCCGGTCCCTGGTCGCGAACCCACAGGCAGAGCAGCCCGCCGGGCTCGACGCGGCTACCGATGACGACCCGCGACGGCGAGCCGGGATGCGCCTCGCGGTTGGCTTCGATGGCGTTGCGCAGCAGATTGAGGAACACCTGTTCGAGCAGCACGCGGTCGGCATACAGCGGCGGCGGATTGTCGGTCATCGCCTCTTCCACCGCCACTTGCCAGTGCCCGGCTTCCCACGCGCAGAGGCCGATGGCCTCGCGTGCCACCTGGTTGAGGTCAAGCGCCTGCAGGCGCCGCTGGCCCTTGCGCAGGAAGGCGCGCAGGCGCTTGATCACCTCCGCCGCGTGGCCGGCGTGCTCGCCGATCCGCGCCAGCCCCTCGGCCACCCGCCCGGCGGCCTCGGGCTGGCTGCCGAGGACGGCCAGGTAACGCTGGCTGGCGCTGGCGTAGTTCATCACCGCCGCCAGCGGCTGGTTGATCTCGTGGGCGATGCCCGAGGCCAGTTCGCCGAGAGTGACCAGCCGCGCAGTGTGCGCCAGTTCGTCCTGGTGACGGCGCTGCTGGGCCTCGCGCAGTTCGCGTTCGGTCATGTCGCGGGCCACCAGCGAGTAATAGCGCTCCTCGCCGCGGCCGCGATGGGCCAGCAACACCAGCGAGACTGGCAGCGACGGACGCCCGTCCTGCGGTTGCAGGCGCCCCTCGCGGCTCCAAACGCCGCCATCGCGCGCCTGTCGCCAACCCTCTTCGGCCAGCCGCGCCGGAGTGTCGCCGGCCAGCAGGCGTTCCAGCGCCGGCGCCTCCTGCCCGTCGGCGATGCCGAGGGCGGCACGTGCCGAAGGATTGAGGTAGGTGACGCGGCCGCCATGCTCGACGAACAGCACCAGGTCGGTGTTCGCCTCGACCAC
The DNA here is from genome assembly GCF_001810205.1 of Pseudomonas sp. HMSC076A11. NCBI lineage: Bacteria > Pseudomonadati > Pseudomonadota > Gammaproteobacteria > Pseudomonadales > Pseudomonadaceae > Pseudomonas > Pseudomonas sp. HMSC076A11. Next base: position 71,254 of record NZ_KV800267.1, read on the forward strand.
TTCGGCCAGGCGCCGGCGGTTCTCCTCCGCCTCGACCCGCCGGGTGACATCGCGGGACACGCTGACCACCTCCACCACCGCCCCGGTGTAGGTCTCGCGGATCGCCCGGCTGGCGGTCTCGAACCAGCGGTAGCGGCCGTCGCGGTGGCGGATACGGTAGGTGATGGTCAGGTAGCCGTCCTGCTCCAGCGCTTCGCGCGCGCGCAGCGCCACCTGGCCGCGGTCCTGGGGGTGGAACAACGCCTGCGCCGGACGCCCGCGCAGTTCCTCCGGCCAGTAGCCGAGCAGGGTCCAGGAAGCCGGCGAGGCGTCGAGGAAAATGCCGTCGAGGGTATGCCGGGAAATCAGGTCGGTGGTGTTCTCGGTGATCAGCCGGTACAGCCGGCTGGCCCGCGCCGCCTCGCGCTCGCCGCGCAGGCTGGCGGTGGCGTCGCGGCAGCGCGCCAGCACCCGGGCCTCGGCGCTGTCGGGAATGAACTGCCAGAGCAGGATGCGTCCGTCGCACTCCGCCTCCACCTCGCCGAGGGCCCGCGCCTGCCCCAGGCTGGCGCGCACCAGTTGCCCATGGTTGGCCGGGAGGTAAGCGCGCCAGGCCTCGCGCGGCCGCTCGCCAAGCAAGGCAAGGAAGGCCTGGTTGAATTCCACCGCCTGCGCCTCGCCGTCGAGCAGCAGCGCCGGCTGCGGGTCGGCCGCGAGGAACGGCGCAGCGCGGGTGACGCCACGGGCGGCGGCGAGCAACGGTGCGAGGAGCAGACCGAGCCAGTCCAGCGCAGCGCTCTGCGGCGTATCGCTGGCCACCAGCAGCAGGCCTTCGTCGCCGGCCTGCAGGTCGAGGGCGAAGGCCATGCCATGCTCCACGCCGGCACGCCGCAAGCGCGCGCCGAGCCAGGACGCGGAACGCCGCAATTCGTCCAGAGCCAGCCGGCCGTCGCGCACCAGCCGCTCGCGCAACGCCAGGTCGCTGGCCCGGTTCGGCTCGCCGGCGCCCGGCGGCAGCGCCGGCGACGGCGGCACCGGGGTATAGGTCTGCGCCTGCGGCTGCCAGGCCAGGTACCAGGCCTGGCGCGTGCCCGGATGTTCGAGCAGCAAGCGGCGCAGCGCACCGACCCGCTCGACCAGCGGCGCGCCCTCGCGCAGCAGGCGCAGGAGGCTGTTGAGGGCAGGCGAAGCGGGAAGCGGACTCATGGGCGGAAGATGGTCCTGGGAATTTATATGGTATTTATACTATAAGCTTATGGTTTAACTTCCATATATTTTTCATCGTTGCTATAAATCGCCCCAACCCAAGGAGCGCTTCGCCTGGTCCTTGGAAGCTGTTCACGATCTGCCGAGCCAGAGAAACCAGCCGTTTTCGACGCAGTCTCTCCGCGCGCGGCAGATCGTGACCCTTACCCAGAACAGAGCTAACAATCAGCCACGGGGTACTCTTCATGTCGATCTTCGAACAGGGTCTCGCGCCCGCCGCCGTCAACCACATCGCCCTGACGCCGCTGAGCTTCATCGAGCGCACCGCCAGCGTCTATCCGCACTACCCCGCGGTGATCCACGGCAACATCCGCCGCGACTGGGCGCAGACCTACCAACGCTGCCGACGCCTGGCCTCGGCCCTGGCCGGGCGCGGCATCGGCCAGGGCGACACGGTGGCGGTGATGCTGCCGAACATCCCCGAGATGCTCGAGGCGCACTATGGCGTGCCGATGATCGGCGCGGTGCTGAACACCCTCAACGTACGCCTCGACGCCGAAGCCATCGCCTTCATGCTGCAACACGGCGAAGCCAAGGTGCTGATCACCGACTACGAATTCCACGAGGTGATCCATGCCGCCATCGGTATGCTCGACCACCCGCCGCTGGTGGTCGACGTCAACGACCCCGAGTATGGCGAAGGCCGCCCGGTTGGCGAACTGGACTACGAGGCGCTGCTCGCCGAGGGCGACCCGCAGTTCGCCTGGGAATGGCCCCGGGACGAGTGGCAGGCGATCTCGCTGAACTACACCTCGGGCACCACCGGCAACCCCAAGGGCGTGGTCTACCATCACCGCGGCGCCTACCTGAACGCGCTGGGCAACCAGATGACCTGGTCCATGGGCCAGCACCCGGTGTACCTCTGGACCCTGCCGATGTTCCACTGCAACGGCTGGTGCTATCCGTGGACGGTGACCGCGCTGGCCGGCGTCCACGTCTGCCTGCGGCGGGTCGATCCGCAAAAGGTCCTCACCCTGATCCGCGAGCACCAGGTCAGCCACCTGTGCGGCGCGCCCATCGTGCTCAACGCCCTGATCAACATGCCCGACTCGGCCAAGGCCGCCATCGACCACCCGGTGCATGCCATGGTCGCCGGCGCCGCGCCACCGGCCAAGGTGATCGGCGCGGTGGAAGAGATGGGCATCCGCGTCACCCATGTCTACGGCCTCACCGAGGTCTACGGCCCGGTCACGGTCTGCGCCTGGCACGGCGAGTGGGACGACCTGCCGCTGGAGCGACGCGCCGCGATCAAGTCGCGCCAGGGCGTGCGCTACCCGACCCTCGAAGGGGTGATGGTGGCCGACCCGAAGACCCTCGAGCCGGTGCCGCGCGACGGCCAGTCCATCGGCGAGATATTCATGCGCGGCAATACCGTGATGAAGGGCTACCTGAAGAATCCCAGCGCCACCGAGGAAGCCTTCGCCGGCGGCTGGTTCCATACCGGCGACCTGGCGGTCTGCCATCCGGACGGCTACATCGAGATCCGCGACCGGCTCAAGGACATCATCATCTCCGGCGGCGAAAACATCTCCACCATCGAACTGGAGGGCGTGCTCTACCGCCACCCGGCGGTGCTGGAGGCGGCGGTGGTGGCGCGGCCCGACGAAAAGTGGGGGGAAACGCCCTGTGCGTTCATTACCCTGAAGAGCGATCATCAGGGGCTCGCCGAGAGCGAGATCGTCGCGTTCTGTCGCGAACACCTGGCCGCGTTCAAGATTCCGCGTACCGTGGTGTTCTCGGAACTGCCGAAGACCTCCACCGGCAAGATCCAGAAATACGTGCTGCGCGAGTGGGCCGCCGCCCTCTGAGCGCCGCCAGCCGAATTGCCCGTGCAGCGGCCGTGCCACGGCGGCCGTAGGCAGGATGCGCACGGGCAACCCTGTACCTGCGGCCGTCCCGCCGGCCGTTCACCGACGAGGTGTGCAATGCCTGAATACAACGCCCCGCTGCGCGACATGCGCTTCCTGCTCAACGACGTGTTCGACGCCCCCGCCCTGTGGCAGCGCCTGCCGCGACTGGCCGAGCGGATCGACGCCGACACCGCCGACGCCATCCTCGAGGAAGCGGCCAAGGTCACCGGCGGCCTGCTCGCGCCGCTCAACCGCAGTGGCGACGAAGAAGGCGCGCAGTGGCAGGACGGCGCCGTGCGCACCCCGGCCGGCTTCCGCGAGGCCTACGCGACCTACGCCGAGGGCGGCTGGGTCGGCCTCACCGGCAATCCGGCCCATGGCGGCATGGGCATGCCGAAGATGCTGGCAGTGCAGTTCGAGGAGATGATGTACGCGGCCAACGCCAGCTTCAGCCTCTACTCGACCCTTTCCGCCGGCGCCTGCCTGGCCCTCGATGCACACGGCAGCGAGGAGCTGAAGAACAGGTACCTGCCGAACATGTACGCCGGCACCTGGGCCGGCTCCATGTGCCTGACCGAACCGCACGCCGGCACCGACCTGGGCATCATCCGCACCAAGGCCGAGCCGCAGGCCGACGGTTCATACAGGATCAGCGGGACGAAGATCTTCATCACCGGCGGCGAGCAGGACCTCACCGAGAACATCATCCACCTGGTGCTGGCCAAGCTGCCCGACGCGCCGGCCGGTTCGCGCGGCATCTCGCTGTTCCTGGTGCCGAAGTTCCTGGTCGGCGACGACGGCGCGCTCGGCGCACGCAACGCGGTGCACTGCGGCTCCATCGAGCACAAGATGGGGATCAAGGCCTCGGCCACCTGCGTGATGAACTTCGACGGCGCCAGTGGCTGGCTGGTCGGCGAAGTCAACAAGGGCCTGGCGGCGATGTTCACCATGATGAACTACGAGCGCCTGTCCATCGGCATCCAGGGCATCGGCTGCGCCGAGATGTCCTACCAGAGCGCCGTCGCCTACGCCCGCGAGCGCCTGCAAAGCCGCGCGCCGACCGGCCCGGTGGCCAGGGACAAGGCCGCCGACCCGATCATCGTGCACCCCGACGTGCGCCGCATGCTGCTCACCATGAAGGCGCTGACCGAGGGCGGCCGCGCCTTTTCCACCTATGTCGGGCAGCAGCTCGACCTGGCCAAGTACGCCGAGGACCAGGAAGAACGCAGCCAGGCCGAAGCCCTGGTGGCCCTGTTGACCCCGGTGGCCAAGGCCTTCTTCACCGATACCGGCCTGGAGAGCTGCGTGCTCGGCCAGCAGGTGTTCGGCGGCCACGGCTACATCCGCGAATGGGGCCAGGAGCAACTGGTGCGC
>NZ_KV800267.1:75822-91405 GCF_001810205.1 Pseudomonas sp. HMSC076A11
CCGCGAATGGGGCCAGGAGCAACTGGTGCGCGACGTACGCATCGCGCAGATCTACGAAGGCACCAACGGCATCCAGGCGCTCGACCTGATGGGCCGCAAGGTGGTCGCCAACGGCGGGCTGTTCCTCTCCATCTTCAGCCGCGAGGTGCGAGCCTTCGCCGCCGGCGCCAACGCCGAACTGGCGGAGTTCGTCACCCCGCTGCTGACCGCCCTGGACCTGCTGGACAACCTCACCCAGGGCATCGTCGCCCGCGCCGGCAACGACCCGCGCGAGATCGGCGCAGCCTCGGTGGAATACCTGCATCTGTTCGGCTATACCGCCTACGCCTACCTCTGGGCGCGCATGGCCGCCGCCGCGCTGCGCCAGCGCGAGGCCGACCCGGCGTTCCACGACGGCAAGCTGGCCACCGCGCGCTTCTACTTCGCCCGCATCCTGCCCCGCGTGCACTCCCTCGCCGCCGCCGTCGAAGCCGGCAGCGAAAGCCTGTACGGCCTGGAGGCGGAACAGTTCTGAAGCTTCCGTCGCGCGGCCCGTGGGCCGCGTGTTTTTTCCGGGACAGCATGCAACGCGCTGTCCGCCGACAGCCCGCGATAACGGCGGATAACCGCGAAGCGGTTATTCGCCCTACGACGCCCGGGAAGCCGGCCAGGCATTCTTGAAAAACGACGCAACCGCCGGTTATTCGCTAGACCAGGAACAAGGACATATCCATGCGAACCCTCACCACCCTCCTCGGCAACAGCCAGAAACTCGACGGCGGCGCCATGTTCGGCAATGCTCCGCGCGCGCTCTGGTCACGCTGGATGCAGCCCGATGCGGAGAACCGCATCGACCTCGGCTGCCGTGCCCTGCTGGTGCGCGACGGCGAGCGCAACGTACTGGTGGAGACCGGCATCGGCGCGTTCTTCCCGCCCGCCCTGCGCCAGCGCTACGGCGTCCAGGAAGAGCGCCACGTACTGCTCGACAGCCTCGCCGCGGTCGGCCTGGACGACGCCGACATCGACGTGGTGCTGCTCACCCACCTACACTTCGACCACGCCGGCGGCCTGCTCGCCGCCTGGGAAGAAGGCCAGCCGGCGCGCCTGCTGTTCCCCAACGCGCATTTCGTCAGCGGCCGCCGCCACTGGCAGCGCGCGCGCCAGCCGCACCCGCGCGACCGAGCCTCGTTCGTGCCGGAACTGCTCGACCTGCTGCAGGCCAGCGGACGCCTGGAGCTGCTCGACGACGGCGAGCGCTCGGCGCACCTGGGCGAGGGCTGGCGTTTCCATTTCAGCGAAGGCCATACCCCGGGCCAGATGCTCCCGGAGATCGCCATGCCCGACGGCCCGGTGGTATTCAGCGGCGACCTGATCCCCGGCGCACCCTGGGTACACCTACCGCTGACCATGGGCTACGACCGCTTCCCGGAAGGCCTGATCGAGGAAAAGGAACGCCTGCTGGACAGCCTCATCGCCCGCAACGGCCGACTGGTCTTCACCCATGATCCGTGCGTCGCCATGGGCCGGGTGCGACGCGACGAACAGGAGCGCTACAGCCTCTACGACACCCTCGAGCGGGTCGAGAACCTCGAGGCCTGAGCGAAAGGCGCGGCCCGCCCCGGCGGCGGGCCGCGGGAATCAGGAACGCGCCTTGCGCGCGCCCTTGCAGCGCTCGATGCCGAGCCGGCAGATCCGCTCGCAGAGTTCGGCGAAACCGATCCCGGCCGCCGCCGCGGCCTGCGGCAGCAGGCTGGTGGCGGGCATGCCCGGCAGGGGATTGACCTCCAGGCACCAGAGCCGGCCCTGTTCGTCGAGGCGGAAGTCGGTGCGGCTGTAGCCGCTCAGCTTCAGCGCCCGGTGTACCTTCAGCGCCAGACGCTGGGCCTCGGCGGCGATCGCCGGCGGCAGGTCGGCGGGAAACACCTCGCGCACCGCGCCGGCCTGGTACTTGTGCTCGTAGTCGAAGACCTCCTGGCCGCCGAGGAGAATCTCGCCCACCGGCAGCGCCTGGTCGTCGAGCACCCCGACGGTGACCTCGCGGCCGGCGACGAAGCGCTCCAGCATCACCTCGTCGCCATAGCGCCCGGCCAGCTCGATGGCCGGCTGCAATTCGGCCTGGGAATGCACGATGGACAGCCCCACGGTGGAGCCCTGGCTGTTCGGCTTGACCACCAGGGGGAAGCCCAGTTGCTCGCGCACCGCCTCTTCCGAGGCCGGCGCCATCAGCCAACTGGCGGTCTCCACCCCGGCGGCGAGGAACAGGCGCTTGGCCACGTCCTTGTCCATCGCCATGGCGCTGGCCAGGTGGCCGCTGCCGGTATAGGCGAAACCACCGGCATCCAGCAGCGCCTGCAGGGTGCCGTCCTCGCCGGTGCCGCCGTGCAGGGCGAGGAAGAACACGTCGACCCCAGCCAGTTCGCCGGCGCTCAGCAGGCTCTGCTTGCCGCTGCGGATGATCGCCAGCGAGTCGGAGTCCGGCGGGACCTCCTTGACCTTGCTCGCCAGCAGGCGGCGCTCTTCCTCCGCGCCGAGCAGGCCGCTGGCGGTATCCACCGCCAGCACCTGGTGGCCGGCGCTGCGCAACGCCTGGATCACCTGCGCGCCGCTGGCGATGGAGACGTCCCGTTCCTCACTGCTGCCGCCGAAGAGAACGGCGACCTTCAACTTGTCCTGTCCCATGTTCCACCTGTCGTTCCAGTGCTGGAGGCAGAAAAGCACAACACAGGGGTAACTGAACAGAGACAGTCATCGTCGCGCGCAGCGAACGGCCTCCCTCAGCCGCGCAGTTCCTCGACCAGCGTGCGCAGCAGTTCGGCGGCCGGCAGCTCCCGCGCCAGCGCCGCGCCCTGGCCGGCCCACTGGGCGGCGAAATCATGGTTGCCGCGAGCCAGAGCGGCGGTCTGCAACGCTTTGGTCGCGTCGTAGACGAACGGATAGTCCGGCAAGGGCGGCACTCCAGGCGCGGCGGCATCGAAGAACATCCGGTTGGGCAGGCCGCGGGCGCTGCGCCCGGACATGGTCACGGTCAGCGCGGTGCGCGCCGCGCGCGGCCCCTTCAGCGCCTCGCGGTAGGCGGCGTTGGCCGAGGACTCCGGACAGAGGACGAAGGCGGTGCCCATCTGCACGGCGCTCGCGCCCAGCTCCAGGGCGGCGCGGATGCCCCGTCCGTCCATGATCCCGCCGGCAGCCACCACCGGTAGCGAACCGCGCGCCGCCAGCAGGCGGACCAGCGCCAGGGTGCCGATGGCGGCGTCGCCGCGCTCCGGCTCGAACACCCCGCGATGGCCACCGGCCTCGATGCCCTGGGCGACCACCGCATCGGCGCCGGCGGCCTCCCCCAGGGCTGCTTCCTCCGGCGTGGTGGCACAGACCAGTACGCGGATGCCCGCCGCCTGCAACGCGCGAACCTGGTCGCGGGGCGGCGCGCCGAAATGGAAGCTGACCGCCGCCGGCCGCTCTTCCAGCAGCATCGGCAGCAGGGTCGGGTCTTCGAGGAAACTCAGGTAGATGTTGTTCAGGCGCGCCGGCGGCTCGGCGCCGAACTCGGCGAACAGCGGCTTCAGGTAGTCCAGCCAGGCGCGCTCGCGGGCCGGGTCGGCCTGCCCCGGGCGGTGGCAGAACAGGTTGACGTTGAACGGCTTGTCGGTCAGCCCGCGCACCTCGCGGATCAGCGCCCGGCCCTTCTCGGCGGCGCTACCGGTGATGGCGATCGAACCGAGCCCGCCGGCGTTGGATACGGCGGCGGCCAGCGCCGGCGTGGAGACGCCGAGCATGGGTGCCTGGATGATCGGCTGCTGGATGCCGAGCAGGCGCGTGAAGCGGTCAGTCATGGCGATTCCCTCTCCCGGTCGGACGACACCGCGTCGGCCGACGCTTGACCAATATATCTTCATAAAAGAATATTTTTAACAATTCATTCTCATAAAGAGATATATCGATGGACCTTTCCTCCCTCGAAATCTTCCGCGCGGTCGCCCACGAGGCCAGCGTCACCCGCGCCGCTCAGCAGTTGCAGCGAGCGCAGTCGAACGTCACCACGCGGATCCGCCAGCTCGAGGAGGACCTGGGCGTCGAACTGTTCCTGCGCGACGGCAAGCGCATGAGCCTGACCGAACGCGGCAGCGAATTCCTCGCCTACGCCGAGCAGTTGCTGGCTCTCGCCGACGAGGCGCGTCAGTCGATGCATCCCGCCGAGCCCGGCGGGCGCCTGCGCCTGGGCAGCATGGAAAGCACCGCGGCCAGCCGCCTGCCGGCGCTGCTGGCGAGCTATCACAAGGCCTGTCCGCGGGTCGCCCTGGAAGTCTCCACCGGCACCAGTCGCGCGTTGTTCGATGGGGTGCGGGCGCGGCGCCTGGACTGCGCGCTGGTGGCCGCCGGCCCGGGCTGGGCCGGCGAACTCGATGGCAGCGGCCTGCGCGGCGAGCCGCTGTTCCGCGAGGAACTGCTGATGATCCTGCCGGCCGAACACCCGCCGGTCCACGACGTCGCCGAGGTGCGCCTGCGCACCCTGGCCGGCTTCGCCCGTGGCTGCACCTACCGGCAACTGGCCGAGGACAGCCTGGGCACGCCGCTGACGGTGCAGGAAGTCGGCTCCTACCATGCGATCCTCGCCTGCGTCGCCGCCGGCGCCTGTGTCGGCGTGCTGCCGCGCTCGGTGCTGCAACTGCTCGGCACGCCGCCGCTGCGCAGCCTGCCCCTTGCCGAAGTAGACACCTGGCTGGTCTGGCGCGAAGGCTACGCGACCGCCGCCTTCGAACGCTGGCGCGGCGTGCTGGGCCAGGCCGGCGACTGAGCGGCCAGGGGCGAACCCAACGGCCTGGCTCCGGTCCAACCCCGAGCCATCAGAACAATAGCGAGCCAAGGAGTTGCCCATGAGAAGACTGCCCACCCTCTGCCTGCTGGCCCTCGCGCCGCTCACCGGCGTGGCGCCCCAGGCCCAGGCCGCCAGCCTCTACAACCTGCTGGTGGGGACCTATACCGAAGGCTCCAGCGAAGGCATCCAGGTATACCGCTTCGACGGCGCCGACGGCTCGGTGAAAGGCCCGCTGCGCGTGGCCCATACCAGCAACCCCTCGTACCTGACCTTCGCCCCGGACCAACGCACTCTGTTCGTGGTCAACGAGAACGGACGGGGCGGCAAGGGCGATACCGTCGGTCGCGCCACGTCCTACCGTTTCGATCCGATCAGCGGCCGCCTGCAACAGATCAGCCAGGTCCAGACCCTCGGCGATCATCCGACCTACAGCAGCCTCAGCCACGACGGTCGCTACCTGTTCGTCGCCAACTACTCGGTACAGCCGGAAGGCTCGGTGGCGGTACTGCCGGTGCGCGCGGACGGCTCGCTGGCGCCGGTGGTGCAGGTGGAGTCGCACCAGGCCAGCAAGGTGCATCCGCGCCAGGTTTCCGGTCATGTGCACTCGGTGGTGTCCTCGCCCGACGGCCAGTACCTGTTCGCCCCCGACCTCGGCGCCGACAAGGTATTCGTCTACCGCTACGCCCCGGAACAGGCCGAACGTCCGCTGCAGGCGGCCGATCCGGCATTCGTCCCGACCCCGCCCGGCAGCGGCCCGCGCCATCTGATCTTCAGCGCCGACGGGCGTTTCGCCTACCTGACCCTGGAACTGAGCGGCCAGGTGATGGTGTTCGCCCATGAGGGCAATGGCCGCCTGCGTCAGTTGCAGACCCACGACCTGGCGCCTGCCGGCTTCCAGGGCAAAGTCGGCGCCGGCGCCCTGCACCTGTCCGCCGACGGCCGCTTCCTCGGCGTGCTCAATCGCGGCGACGACAACCAACTGGTGACCTTCGCCGTCGACCCGGCCAGCGGCCAGTTGCGTTTCGTCGAACGGCGCTCGGTGGAAGGCACCGAGCCGCGCGAATTCGCCTTCTCGCCCGGCGGGCGCTTCGTCCTCGTGGCCAACCAGAACAGCGACCAGTTGCGGGTGTTCGCCCGCGATCCGCAGAGCGGCCAGGTGGGCAAGACGCTGCAAAGCGTCGAGGTGGGGTCGCCGAGCGATCTGCGCTTCGTGGCGGTGCCGTGACCTTGCACTCGGCCATCCGCCGATACGCCGCTGGGCCGGCGGATCGGCGCTAAGCGGTCATCCGCACCACGGAGCCAGACCCGAAGCCCGCCCTGGCTCCAAGGCCCACAGGCATGGAGCTTCCGCCCACATACGGCAAGTCCTGTAGGGCGAATAACGCGAGGGGCGTTATCCGCCGCTGTCCCGGAGAACCGGCGGATAACCGCAAGCGGTTATTCGCCCTACGGAACCAGGATCCGCCACGTAGAGGTTTGCCATGCTTGCCCTCCAGACGATGGGGTAGCTAACTCGCCCCGGCAGGAGGTCGAATCGTCGCGCAGCGGGTCGAGCGACAGTGATGCCGCGAAGGCGTCTCGCTCCAGGGGGAACCGTCGCGACGGGTTGCCCGCAAGCTACACCCAGGCCCTCCCCCAATAGTCCCCGCGACCAATCGTCAGCCCCTCATCCCACCGTCCCGCGACACCAACGAATCCACCTGCAACCCACGCCCAGCAAGGCCTATAGCGCTAATCACAGACGCCCTTGACCTCAACTTAACTTGAGGTTTTATAGTCCCCGCTGCGGTCATACCGCCCCGTTTCCCCAGGACCACGAACCGCCCCCACGGCCGCTTCGCGGCGCCGGATGGCGACCAGCACAAGGAACGACCCATGCAGCGCTTCATCGATAACTCGCTCGAAAGCAACTGGCTCTGGCTGACCGCCCGGATCTGCCTGGCCCTGATGTTCGTCGCCTCGGGACTGGCGAAGCTGTTCGACTATCAGGCCAGCCTGGAGGAAATGCGCGCCGCCGGCCTGGAGCCGGCCTGGCTGTTCAACATCGCCACCGCCGTGACCCTGCTGGCCGGCTCCGCGCTGGTCCTGCTGGACCGCAAGCTATGGCTCGGCGCCGGGGCGCTGGCGGTGTTCCTGCTGCTGACCATCCTCATCGTCCACACCTTCTGGAGCAAGACCGGCGTCGAAGCCAAGCTGGCGATGTTCTTCGCCCTCGAACACATCGCGGTGATCGGCGGCCTGATCGCCACGGCCATCGCCAGCGCGCAACGCCAGCGGCTGCGCCAGGACGTCTCCGTGGCCGCCACCTACCAGAAGGCCTGAGGCGATCATGCAGAAACCCGTCCTGATCGCCAGTGCCGCGCTCATCTGCGCGGCGGTTATCGGCATCGCCGTCTACGCCACCGGCTCGGCGAAGAAAGACGCCGGCGGTTTCGCCGGCTACCCGCCGGTAAAGGTCGCCCTCGCCTCGGTGGAGCGGCGGGTGGTGCCGCGCGTCTTCGATGGCGTCGGCGAGCTGGAGGCCGGTCGCCAGGTCCAGGTGGCCGCCGAAGCGGCAGGACGGATCACCCGCATCGCCTTCGAATCGGGCCAGCAGGTGCAGCAAGGGCAGTTGCTGGTGCAACTCAACGACGCGGTGGAACAGGCCGAGCTGATCCGTCTCAAGGCGCAGTTGCGCAATGCCGAGATCCTCCATGCCCGTGCGCGCAAGCTGGTAGAGCGCAACGTCGCCTCGCAGGAACAGCTGGACAACGCCGTCGCCGCCCGCGACATGGCGCTCGGCGCGGTGCGCCAGACCCAGGCGCTGATCGACCAGAAGGCGATCCGCGCGCCCTTCTCCGGCCAGCTCGGCATCCGCCGCGTGCACCTCGGCCAGTACCTCGGCGTCGCCGAGCCGGTGGCCAGCCTGGTGGATGCGCGGACCCTGAAAAGCAATTTCTCCCTGGACGAAAGCACCAGTCCCGAGCTGAAGCTCGGCCAGCCCCTCGAGGTCCTGGTCGACGCCTATCCGGGGCGCAGCTTCCCGGCGCGCATCAGCGCCATCGACCCGCTGATCGGCAAGTCGCGCACGGTGCAGGTCCAGGCCTTGCTGGACAACCCCGAAGGCCTGCTCGCCGCCGGCATGTTCGCCAGCATCCGGGTCTCGCGCAAAGCCGACGCGCCGTCGCTGAGCGTGCCGGAAACCGCAGTCACCTACACCGCCTACGGCGACACCGTGTTCGTCGCCCACCAGGACGGCGACCGGCCGCTCAGCGCCAAGCGCGTCTCGGTGCGGATCGGCGAGCGCTGGGACGGTCGCGTGGAAATCCTCCAGGGCCTCGCCGAGGGCGACCGGGTAGTGACTTCCGGACAGATCAACCTGAGCGACGGGATGGCCGTGGAACCGGTCAAGGAAGACACCCTGAGCAGCGCCGCGCCCCCCGTGCCGGTCGCAGGCCGCTGAAGGAACCCCGCGATGACCTTTACCGCCCTGTTCGTCCGCCGGCCGGTGCTGGCGCTGGTGGTCAGCACGCTGATCCTGCTGCTCGGCCTGTTCTCCCTGGGCAAGCTGCCGATCCGCCAGTACCCGCTGCTGGAAAGCTCGACCATCACCGTCACCACCGAGTACCCCGGCGCCTCCGCCGATCTCATGCAAGGCTTCGTCACCCAGCCGATCGCCCAGGCGGTGTCGTCGGTGGAGGGCATCGACTACCTTTCCTCGACCTCGGTGCAGGGGCGTAGCGTGGTGACCATCCGCATGCTGCTCAACCGCGATTCGACCCAGGCGATGACCGAGACCATGGCCAAGGTCAACTCGGTGCGCTACAAGCTGCCCGAGCGTGCCTACGACTCGGTGATCGAACGCTCTTCCGGCGAGACCACCGCGGTAGCCTACGTCGGCTTTTCCAGCAAGACCCTGCCGATCCCGGCGTTGACCGACTACCTGTCGCGGGTGGTCGAGCCGATGTTCTCTTCCATCGACGGCGTGGCCAAGGTCCAGACCTTTGGCGGCCAGCGCCTGGCCATGCGCCTCTGGCTCGACGCCGACCGCCTCGCCGGGCGCGGCCTGACCGCCTCCGACGTGGCCGAGGCGATCCGCCGCAACAACTACCAGGCGGCGCCGGGGATGGTGAAGGGGCAGTACGTGCTGTCCAACGTGCGGGTCAACACCGACCTGACCAACGTCGACGACTTCCGCGAGATGGTCATCCGCAACGATGGCAACGGCCTGGTGCGCCTGCGCGACGTCGGTACCGTCGAACTGGGCGCCGCGGCCACCGAGACCAGCGCACTGATGGACGGCGACCCGGCGGTGCACCTGGGGTTGTTCCCGACGCCCACCGGCAACCCGCTGGTGATCGTCGACGGCATCCGCAAGCTGCTGCCGGAGATCCAGAAGACCCTGCCGCCGGATGTCCGCGTCGACCTCGCCTACGAAACTTCGCGCTTCATCCAGGCCTCCATCGACGAGGTGGTGCGGACCCTGGTGGAAGCGCTGCTGATCGTGGTGCTGGTGATCTACCTCTGCCTCGGCTCGCTGCGCAGCGTGCTGATCCCGGTGGCGACCATTCCCCTGTCGATGCTCGGCGCCGCCGCGCTGATGCTGGCCTTCGGCTTCAGCGTCAACCTGCTGACCCTGCTGGCGATGGTGCTGGCCATCGGGCTGGTGGTGGACGACGCCATCGTGGTGGTGGAGAACGTCCACCGCCACATCGAGGAAGGCAAGTCGCCGGTGGCGGCGGCGCTGATCGGCGCCCGCGAAGTGGCCGGCCCGGTGATCGCCATGACCATCACCCTGGCCGCCGTGTACACCCCCATCGGCCTGATGGGCGGCCTCACCGGCGCGCTGTTCCGCGAGTTCGCCCTGACCCTGGCGGGCGCGGTGATCGTGTCCGGGGTGGTGGCGCTGACCCTGTCGCCGGTGATGAGTTCGCTGCTGCTCCAGGCGCACCAGAACGAGGGGCGCATGGGCCGCGCCGCCGAGTGGTTCTTCGGCGGCCTGACGCGGCGCTACGGGCAGGTCCTGGAGTTCTCCCTGGGCCACCGCTGGCTGACCGGCGGCCTGGCATTGCTGGTGTGCATCAGCCTGCCGCTGCTGTATTCGATGCCCAAGCGCGAACTGGCGCCGACCGAGGACCAGGCCGCGGTGCTCACCGCGATCAAGGCGCCGCAGCACGCCAACCTCGACTATGTCGAACTGTTCGCGCGCAAGCTCGACCAGGTCTACACCAGCATCCCGGAAACCGTGAGCACCTGGATCATCAACGGCACCGACGGACCGGCGGCGAGCTTCGGCGGGATCAACCTGGCGGCCTGGGAAAAACGCGAGCGCGACGCCTCGGCGATCCAGTCCGAGCTGCAAGGCAAGGTCGGCGATGTCGAGGGCAGCAGCATCTTCGCCTTCCAGTTGGCCGCCCTGCCCGGCTCCACCGGCGGCCTGCCGGTGCAGATGGTGCTGCGCAGCCCGCAGGACTACCCGGTGCTCTACCGGACCATGGAAGAGATCAAGCAGAAGGCCCGACAGAGCGGGCTGTTCGTGGTGGTCGACAGCGACCTCGACTACAACAACCCGGTGGTCCAGGTCCGCATCGACCGCGCCAAGGCCAACAGCCTGGGCATCCGCATGCAGGACATCGGCGAGTCGCTGGCGGTGCTGGTGGGCGAGAACTACGTCAACCGCTTCGGCATGGAGGGCCGCTCCTACGACGTGATCCCACAGAGCCTGCGCGACCAGCGTTTCACTCCGCAAGCGCTGGCACGACAGTTCGTGCGCACCCAGGACGGCAACCTGGTGCCGCTGTCGACGGTGGTCCGGGTGGCGCTTCAGGTCGAACCGAACAAGCTGATCCAGTTCGACCAGCAGAACGCCGCGACCCTCCAGGCGATCCCCGCGCCCGGCGTCTCCATGGGCCAGGCGGTGGCCTTCCTCGACGACGTGGCGCGCGGCCTGCCGGCCGGCTTCAGCCACGACTGGCAATCCGACTCGCGGCAATACACCCAGGAAGGCAACACCCTGGTGTTCGCCTTCCTCGCCGCCCTGGTGGTGATCTACCTGGTGCTCGCCGCGCAGTACGAGAGCCTGGCCGACCCGCTGATCATCCTGATCACCGTGCCGCTGTCGATCTGCGGCGCGCTGCTGCCGCTGGCGCTGGGCTACGCGACGATGAACATCTATACGCAGATCGGCCTGGTCACCCTGATCGGCCTGATCAGCAAGCACGGCATCCTCATGGTCGAGTTCGCCAACGAACTGCAACTCCACGAGCGCCTCGACCGCCGCGCGGCGATCCTGCGCGCCGCGCAGATCCGCCTGCGGCCGGTGCTGATGACCACCGCGGCAATGGTCTTCGGCCTGGTGCCGCTGCTCTTCGCCAGCGGCGCCGGCGCCGCCAGCCGCTTCGGCCTGGGCGTGGTGATCGTCTCCGGGATGCTGGTCGGCACCCTCTTCACCCTGTTCGTGCTGCCCACCGTCTATACCCTGCTGGCGCGCAACCACGCGGAAGTCGACAAGAGCCCGCGCAGCCGGCAACTGGCCGAGGCCGATCTGCTGGTGAACAAGGCATGAAGCGCTCCTACCCGAACCTTTCGCGCCTGGCGCTGGCCCTGGCGGTCGGCACCGGCCTGGCCGCCTGCAGCGTCGGCCCCGACTACCAGCGTCCGCAGTCGCCGCCGCCACGCGTCGCCAGCGAGCACCTCGGCGAGTTCTCCGGCGAGCGGCGGGAAGCGCCCTGGTGGAGCTTCTTCGACGATCCGCAACTGGTGCGCCTGGTCGACCAGGCGCTGGCGCGCAACCACGACATCCGCGAGGCCCGCGCCAACCTGCGCAGCGCCCGCGCGCTGTTCGACGACCGCTGGCTCGACCAGTTGCCGCAGGTCACCAGCCAGGCCGGCTACAGCCGCAGCATCGAACAACAGCTGGACTACGACGGCGAGCCGCGCCGGCGCCTGGCGGAGAGCTACCGCGCCGGCTTCGACGCGCAGTGGGAAATCGACCTGTTCGGCCGCCTCGGCCGACTTTCCGACGCCGCCCTGGCCCGCGCCGAAGCGGCCGACGCCGACCTCCGGCTGGTACGCCTGAGCATCGCCGCCGACACCGCCCGCGCCTACTTCGAGATCCAGGGCTACCAGCGCCGGCTGGACGTGGCGCGCGCCCAGGTGCGCAGTTGGCGCGACACCCTGGAGCTGACCCGCAGCAGCCTGCAACTGGGCAGCGGCCTGCCGGAGGACGTGGAGAACGCCCAGGCCAACCTGCTGCGCAGCGAAGCGGCGATTCCGCCACTGACGACCGCGCTGGAGAGCGCCCGCTATCGCCTCGACGTGCTGCGCGGCGAGGCACCCGGCAGCGGCGCGCCGATCCTCGACGGCGGCGCCGCCGCGCCATTGGCGAAGAACCTGCCGCTGGGCGACGTCGACCGCCTGATCCTCCAGCGCCCCGACGTAGTCAGCGCCGAGCGGCAACTGGCAGCGAGCACCGAAGACGTCGGCGCGGCCACCGCCGAACTCTATCCGCGCCTCGACCTGGGCGGCTTCATCGGTTTCTTCGCCCTGCGCAGCGGCGACCTCGGCAGCGCCTCGCGCGCCTTCGAACTGGCGCCCAGCGTCAGTTGGCCGGCGTTCCGCCTGGGCAACGTGCGGGCCCGCCTGCGCGCCGTCGAGGCGCAGTCCGACGCCGCGCTGGCGCGCTACCAGCGCTCCCTGCTGCTGGCCCAGGAGGACGTCGGCAACGCGCTCAACCAACTGGCCGAACACCAGCGTCGGCTGGTCGCCCTGTTCCAGTCCGCGACCCATGGCGCGAACGCCCTGGAGATCGCCAACGAACGCTACCGCGCCGGCGCCGGCAGCTACCTGGCGGTGCTGGAGAACCAGCGCGCGCTGTACCAGATCCGCGAGGAACTGGCGCAGGCGGAGACCGCCTCGTTCGTCAACGTCATCGCGCTCTACAAGGCGCTCGGCTGGGGCAGCGGCGACCTGGCGCCGGGCGCCGGCCAACTGGCCGCCGGCGAAACCGCCGGGGCCAACCGTTGAAAGTTCCGATTCAGGCCCTGGCAGCGACGATCATGCGGGTTTCCATCGGCAGGTCGACGATCCGCTCCACCGCGAAGCCGCCGCGCCCGAGCAGGTCGACCACCTCCTCGGTGGTGCGGTGACGGCCAGCGCAGGCCATGAACAGGTGCACGTCCCAGAGCACCGACATCGGCGACGGCTCGCTGGCCGAGATGGTCCGCTCGATCACCACCACCCGGCCGTCGCCGGCCATCGCCTCGCGGCAATTGCCGAGCAACCGCAGGCTGGCGGCTTCGTCCAGATCGCCGATGATCCGCGACAGCAGGTAGATATCGCCGTTGGACGGCACCTCTTGCAGCATGTCGCCGCCCACCAGGCTGACGCGCTCCCCTGCCAACAGGCTGGAGAGGTTGTCGCGGGCCACGCCGAGGGAACCCTCGCGGTCGAGCATCACGCCCCGGGCGCTGGGCTCGGCCTGCAGGATGGCCTTGGTCAATTCGCCGGAACCGCCACCGACGTCGACGAAGCTACGCCCGCGGAAATCCAGGAGCCTGGGGATCTCGTGGAAGGCCAGGTTGCTCGCCTTCATCGCCAGCAGGAAGCGCCGGCCGGCATCCGGGCAGCGCTTCAGGTAGCTGTAGAAGTCTTCGCCGAACGCCAGCTCGAAGCCTGGGGTACCGCTGAGCAGCGCCTCGCAGACGGGCGTCCAGGCGGCGTGGAACTCCTCGCCGTAGAACAGCACCATGTCGCGGAAGGAGCCCCCGACATCCCTCAGCAGGTGGCTGGTGGGGGTATTGGCGTAGCCGTCGCGGGTATCGCCCTGGAAGATCTCGAAGGCCACCAGCAGGCGCATCAGTCGATGGATGCGCTCGGCATCGGAACCGACCGCGGCGGCCAGCGTCTCGTCGCTGTCGATCCCGCTCTCGATCAGATCGGCCAGCCCGAGGCGCGTAGCGACGTAGACGCAACGGGACTTCCATTCCCCGGTAACAACTTGTATCAAATTACGCGCAGCAGCAAGATTCGAATTATTCATCTTTTATTCTCTCTCGTTACACATTTCCGTAACCCGAGAAGTACCCAAGCGCTCTACTTCGCACTTCTTGCCCGCTCGGCGAGAAATACCGCAGAACACCCCGGTTCATTCGGAACTTTGAGAAAAAATGCGCTCATCCCCCGGATCAGCGCTCCCTGGATCTCGTTGCGGAAACAACCCTGGAACTTTCCAACTGCCTGTTCCAGAGCCTTTTCCTGCGTACCGAAAGAATAAAATTACAACTTGGCTACAACCTCCGGCATTGCAGGAAGCATCAGCTTAGCAATCCCGCATACCCTGTCTGGCACCTACCAGATCTTGTAGTTGAGCCGGTACGAGCGTTCTGTGTTTTATGCAATCCACATCAGCGACCAGGGATGCTGGCTATTTGAAACACTTCACGGAATGACGCTGAAAGTCTTCGCGACCTCGTCTGTCGCACCTTAACGAAAGCATTGCGAATCCATTACCGACAGGTTTCCAAAAGAAACCCGGGATGAAACTCCTATTGCCTTTCGAAAATTGGAAACGACAGGCGAACATATGTAACGCGAAATTTCACCCTACGTATAAACAATGCGCCCAGCGAATATCGCTCCCTTACCGAGCGACGAACTCCTGCGCGCCAGCGAATAACCGATGCCGCGAGGGAAAAGTTTCTCCGGCATACCTGCAGAGCCCTCTCGGAGGCGGCGCATGAACGGTCAGCGGTACAGGGAAACACCCCTCGACATCGAGCGTCTGCGGCGCCTGAATCGCGCCACGGTGGAGCGCTACATGGCAATGAAGGGGGCCGAACGGTTACAGCGGCACAGCCTGTTCGTCGAGGACGGCTGCGCCGGCAACTGGACCACGGAAAGCGGCGAACCCCTGGTTTTCCGGGGCCATGAGAGCCTCAGGCGGCTCGCCGAGTGGCTCGAGCGCTGCTTCCCCGACTGGGAGTGGCACAACGTGCGGATCTTCGAGACCGAGGATCCGAACCACTTCTGGGTCGAGTGCGACGGGCGCGGCAAGGCGCTGGTCCCGGGGTATCCGCAGGGCTATTGCGAGAACCACTACATCCATTCCTTCGAACTCGAGAACGGCCGGATAAAACGTAATCGCGAGTTCATGAACCCGATACAGAAACTGCGCGCATTGGGAATAGCCGTTCCGCAAATAAAACGTGACGGTATTCCCACTTGAATGACATCTACCGCCAAGGAGCATTGACGATGCCTGATACGACAAATCCAATCGGTTTCACCGATGCCAACGAACTTCGCGAAAAGAATCGCGCCACCGTCGAGAAGTACATGAATACCAAAGGCCAGGATCGCCTGCGCCGCCATGAACTTTTCGTCGAGGACGGCTGTGGCGGTTTATGGACCACCGATACCGGCTCGCCCATCGTCATTCGTGGCAAAGACAAACTTGCGGAACATGCCGTCTGGTCATTGAAGTGCTTTCCCGATTGGGAGTGGTACAACATAAATATATTCGGAACCGACGACCCCAATCATTTCTGGGTCGAATGCGACGGTCACGGCAAGATTCTTTTCCCCGGATATCCCGAAGGTTATTACGAAAACCACTTCCTGCATTCCTTCGAACTTGAAGACGGCAAGATCAAGCGCAACCGCGAATTCATGAACGTCTTCCAGCAATTGCGCGCCTTGAGCATTCCGGTCCCGGAAATAAAACGCGAAGGCATTCCCACTTGATCGAAACGATATCTCCTGCCGAAGGGGGACCCACCATGGACGATCTATTGCAACGCGTACGGCGCTGCG
>NZ_KV800268.1:0-34360 GCF_001810205.1 Pseudomonas sp. HMSC076A11
CAACCCACTGTCCGGGATGGGTTGACCACTACAGCGTGATAATGGTTTCAGCCGTCGAAGCGCGCCCCCCATCGACTACATGGAGGTAATAACCGTTAACGTCGTCACCGTAGCGGATTACGATTGCGTCGCCGGAGCCTTCACCCACAGGCAAAAAGTCGACCTCATAGATCATTTATGCCTCTTCCTCGTAGCGAACAATGAAGGACATTTCGTTTCTGGCGACAATGACCATTACTGCTGGCAATCCCTCAACGCTCATCTTGCGTTGAATCGTGTTTAGTAGGTTTTCGTCATCTTGGCTTGGCCGTGCTGGAACTCCATCCGGATGTGAATGCCACTCACCTAGATAGTCCACCACTCGTGCGGTTCTACGTCGCGCCTCATCGAGCGCATCCTGCTGCCCCTCCTCTCCTCTAATGAAGTGGCTGGGGCTGCACTGGCTGTCGGGTGGTGTGGGCAGCACATCGACAATGACGATGGTCCTGGCCTTCAAGTCGATAACTCCTACAATAGAGCCACCGGTTTCATTAGGAAGAGCAGCGAGGCGAGCTTGCTTGAGCTTCTCGACGAGCGCCAAATCATATTTGATGGTCCAGCCATTCGAGTAGCTGGTGTGAACGTTGGACAGCGGAATCTCATGGGAGCCTATCGCCCCAGTCTGCTCGTCATATGTCCATACGCACAGGCGCGCGTCAGGCTTTGCTACTGCCTGACGCAGCTGGCGAGAAAGAATGCCTGCGTGGATGTGGATGCACTCATTGGAAATGCGCACCGAAATGTCTCGACAGCCGCCACCCACCCACCGATCGCCCAGGTGGTTAGCTAGGTGCTCACGCCCCCACTCACTACCCAGGATGGCTCGGTAATACTGGCCCTCGAGCCCGTCTAGGCGCTGCAGTCGAGCCTCATCCTCGAGAATCATCACGCTAGACAGCCCCGACGGCGTCATAAAGAGGCTCGCGGTACGCGGAGCAGTGTCCGTGCGAGCTAATCCTCGGGGTGCCTGGAGGGTAGTTGTGACGTCCACGGCCAGTTGGGCTTGTGACAGTGTTTTAAGCACATCCTCGTCTTGCGACAAGATGCTTTTTGCGATGGAAACCGGCGGTGGTTCATTGGGGTAGATCCAAGATGAGATGTCTCGCATGACATCAGCTTTAGCTAGGCCGATACCCCAGTCAGATGCTACGTGGCGGCTGAGGTTATGGGGCATCAGCTGATCGGGATCTACAAATGTCCAATGTCCCCATTGTTGCCGAACCCACAGATCCGCCAACGCGCTGCCAAGGGCACCTACACCCGCTAACACGCCATCGAATTGGGCACCTTCAGCTACCACTGCCGACAAATCTCTCGCCAGATTGGCCGTGAGCGCCGAACGCACCTCGACAGGCATTGGCGCCAGAGACCGCCACGCAGTTCCCCTCTGGCCGCCCACTAGCGCTATGCGCCTGCGAAGTCCGTTTGCTTCAGAGAGGCCGAGCATGTCGAAAGCTTCTGCAAGTTCATACAGAGAAGACGTCATCATGAACCCCAGGACGTCAATCCGTTCTGGCTCACCCTGCCTGGTACGAGGAACCCACAAGAGAATCAGGATCCCTTCTCCATTCCCCCCTACAGGTGAAACTCCTTCAGGGATGGCTTCAAACACGCTTTCGTAAAGGGGCCCTGAAAGATCACTACCCCATGTCTCCAATTGATCCTGTAAGGCACCTAGCGTTTCTGGCAATTCGACTACGGTTGTCGAGTCTACCGGCGGAACAGCGATGGAGACCACTCGCAAAGGTTTGGATTGAGATCCCTGCGTTGAAGGCACGGCACGCAGGATGGTGGACTGACTTCCACCGACTCTCCCAATAGTCAGCGATTTCCCGCCAGCGGCCGAGTAATCGGCGAAGTTGGAAGGTAGGATCAGCTGGAAGGGACTCATATAGAAAAGTTGCTCCAACGGCTGATCATCTCGGTGCAGTTTCAGCTGCGCTGACTCACGGAGCCACCAGAACATCCGGGCGATAAAACGCTCGGGGGTCCAATTCATCTGAACCGCTGACCAGTCGTGATCAAACAAACATAGTGTTCGCGGATGCCCTGGTGCTCTCGGATGCTGATGTGAAAGCGGCGGAAAATCCTTACGTAACGCATGAACGAGTATCGGCACGCGGTACTGAGGATTGATACCTATCGCAAGGCGTTCCTGGCGACGAATTCCACCAGGATTCCCCGCGTCAACGGACCCATCTCCCGCATCGATGACGATGTACTCCGTGCGAGACATTCCCGACGTCTCACAGCGCAGCTCGCGAACCTCAACGTAGGGACTTGCACGGCAAGCTCTCAGCAGTGCATCCGTCTCGGGGTATAGCTCACTCTCCCGAGACGTTTCTAGCACTTCGCCGGGTGCGAAGTACTCAATCATTTTCCGCTACCGGCCCGCGGAGCTGCGGCTGCCGCCACCGAGCTAGTCGTGGCGCCAGCCAATGCAGCAGCTACCGCGGCCCGCTTGACCTTCCCATCAGATTCCACGGTGAATTCTAGAGCGGCCTCGTCCTTGAGATCTCCGGTGCAGCCAAACCAGCCATCCACCCCATCCAAGATGTCTTTGTATTCCCGCTTAGCACGAATGTTCGGCGGATCAATGTCATCGTCGAGAATCGCTTTGCTGCTCGCGACAATGGTTGCCCCACTGCGAGCCTGGCCAAGGGCATTGCGCGCCCCCTCATTAAGCTGGGCTTTTTCGCGCTTCTCAGACCAGCTGTCAAAAGACAGGGTGCGCCATGAGCAGTGGTGCGGTGCGAGCAACAAATCGTACTCCAGGGGCTCAGGAGACTCCTTGAAGTGCTCCCACATGCGTTCCCAAATGAGCACTGCCGCGTCGCCGCCTACCAGAAACCGAGTTTTAGTACTGGAGTACGCCGACGCAGATATCTCCATGTTCATGACAACACTGGACTCGTTCTTGCTCAGTTGCTCTTCGAGAGCGGCATCATCATCGTGTGGCGCAGGAGCCAGGAGGTGCGCCTTGAAAAACAAGGGATAGTCCTGGCCATCAATGCAGCTGAATTTTTCTCCAGACTTGATGACGATGGAGCCAAGGTCATCCGTTTTGCCCTTGGCATCCTCGCCCATGATGAGGATGCGGTTGCCGCTACCTGCGCTGCGATAGGTGCGCCAATACTCGACTCGCCGGCGTGCCTCCTTGTCGAAAGCTGCCGCGTCGTCACACAGCGTGTGGTTAGACGAGCGGCGGCGGAAGATCAGCGGCGACGACCAGAGCTCACGGATCAGGATGCGCTTGTCGTCCTGGTCCAGATTGTCGTCCGGATAGTCAGCGGGATCGCCGAGCCAGAAATGCTTGGCCAGCCCACGGCAGTGATCCTGGTCTGGATGGCTAAGGAGAAAAGCATCCACATACGGACGCAAATTGTGATCTTTCAGCACCCGTTTGCGCAGTGCAGTCGCAACGTCTGGGGTGTCATCGTTCGGATCATCGGCCGCTACGCGGATATTACAATCGATCAGGATGGTCGTGACGCGCGTGTCAGCGAGCCGCACCAGGGTCATGTCACCATTGCCGACTTGGAAAAATGTGATCTTCGCCGCCATAAGTCCCTCCCCGGGTCGCAAAGCGAGCTTGAGAAAACCTTCACGTCAGCTAAGATACGTATAGAAAGGCTGCCCGTCTATATTTTATGCGAATATTTTTTATGCTCATCTCCGTCAGGCTGAAAACTTATGACTAATCCAACATCCCGAACTGGGCGCTGGGGGCAGGACCGTCGTCTAGAGTTCATCGATTTCAGACTGTTTTGGGAGGGGCGGCTCAATCGCTCTGATCTGACGTCGTTCTTCCGAATATCTGTTCCCCAGGCATCGCTGGACTTGGCGGCCTACCAAGAGCTAGCCCCGGTTAACATGGTCTATGACCGGACACAAAAGGCTTACGTGGCGGCCCCAGCATTTGCGCCCATCCTGACTAGCTCCGACAGCAGCCACTATCTCAACGAACTGCTGTGGCGGGAGAATGGTACCGTTGCCGCCAGCGAGAGCTTCATCGGCTGGGCACCACCTATCGCAAGCCTGCCTTCGCCTACCCGCCAGGTTGACGTACAAATTCTTATCAGCTTGATCAGAGCGCTTCAGAAGGGTGAGGCACTCACCGTCGACTATCGCTCGATGACTCATTTCGACGAGCCAACGCTGCGTACCATTTACCCTGCATCATTCGCACACGATGGCTTCCGGTGGCACATCCGCGCCTTCTGCTTCAAATCAGAGATCTTCAAGGATTTCGTTCTGGGTCGAATTGCCTCAGTCGAGACCTCTCTTCCCCCCCCATCACCGGTACCGGAAGATACAGATTGGGAGACCTTCATCGACGTTGTGATTGGCCCGAATCCTACCTATCCGCCAAATAAGCGCCGTGTGATCGAGCATGACTACCAGATGGAAAATGGGGAAGCCAAGATCCGAGCGCGCAAACCGCAGCTCTATTACCTTAGCCGGCGCCTAAACCTGAACCTGAACCCAGGCGATCCTGTTGATGAGAACCAACAGATCGTCATGCTTCGTATCGAAGAGCATTTGCCTGCAACGGAGTAACAGACCAATGTCTGATAGCGGATCGCAAACGAAGACCCCAGCTAAGCGTGAAGGGATGATCTTCCTGATCATTATCTACCTCCTGGGATTACTGATCTTTGCGATCTACTCACTGGGGGCTATGGGTTTAGGCTGGTTACCAGCGCCTTATGCGCCACTGCGCGTGCCTCTCATGTGCGGCGCTATCGCCTATATAGGGGGAGCGCTGTATTGCTTTCGAGCGATCTACCTCAACAAGTGCGTCTACAAGCGCTGGGATCCTGACTGGCACGTCTGGTATTTCATTCGTCCTATTACCAGCACCATAGCCGGGGCAGTGAGCTACCTGTTCCTTAAGGCAGGCCTGCTCGTCCTTGAGTCCAGCGCAAACACCGGCGCAAGTGAGATAGGCTTCTTTGCACTGGCGTTCATTGCGGGTCTAAACGTGGACAAATTCGTTGCCAAAATCGAAGAGGTGGCGAAGGCAGTTTGGGGTATCGACAAGTCAAGGAGCTCGCAGCCTCGGACTGGAGAAAACTTAGAGAACACCTCGGGGGGCACTTCGCTTCAGTCCGAAAGGACCCCTGATTAAGGTGGCCACAGATTCAGCTGCTAGCGCTTATGAGAGGTGGCTCTGCGTCAAGAACCGTCCCTTTGCTAACGGCTGCTATTAGCCGTTCTCTGCCAGACGCGAAGGGTAGAGATCGGCCATGATCAGACGCTTAAAGCATCTAAGAAAGCCGGGGCGTTTCACTAACCTTGCAGCGCTCTGATCAGCAGCTCTACGAAGATTTTCTGCCGAATCCTGGAATGGACACCCCATGCAATCGAATGACGAGAAACATCACGATGCTGTGCTAGATGCTGCCCAACTTAGACGGATCGAGTCTGTACATAAGGGATTTCTCTATCAGCATCTGTACGCTGTGGGTTGCCTCTTCCTGGCTCAGTCCTCTGGCGTAAACGAGGTACTGGTCGAGCTGGATGAAGACGTGGAGCTCAGCACTGATTCCGGTCGGGTCTACGTTCAAGTTAAGACCCGCTCCCGCCCCCTTATGCCTGGCGACGCCGCAGGCGCATTGGAACGCTTCGAGCTGATCCGGCAGGAGCATAGGCCAGGGCGGCGTGCTGGGAAACCTCAGTTCGTGGTCGTTGCTAATCAGCCGCTGGGGGAAACGCTTCAGACCGAGGTAGACGAGAACAGAACTTCCTCGGACTTGATCTACCTTCATCCTGAGTCAAAAGCCTCACGCCCAGATTATCTTCCGCCTGCGTGGGCGAGTGTGGAGGAGGCGGCGCAATGGTGCGTGGCACAGGCTGAAAAACTGAATTTCTCACTCCTGTCGCCTTCCGCCCTCACCTGGAAAATGGCGGGACTGGTGATGTTGGCGTCAACTGCCGGTAACGGCAACTCTAGGCACGTGTTCCGCACTTATGAGTTGCCGGGCCTTTTTGAGCAGTTGATCGTTCAACTGCAAGACTTTCCCACGCCGCCCGCCTCATACAGGCCACAACAGAACGAGCCCACACTCACGTCGGAGGAACGGGTTCGCATCATTTGTGGATTGTCTGGCGCAGGGAAAACCACATGGGCCGCCCATGCTGCACTGCATAGCCCTGAACCATGTGCCTACTACGATGTAGGTGACCTACCTGGGCCCGCTATTGCAAGCTCACTCGTGCGGGAGCTTGCCTCAAAGTATTCCAAGAAAGACCCGGAAGGCATCCGGCAAATTCTCCTGCCTGGTGCTAGCGGCTACGAGGCGATTCGGGCGTTCGATCGATTCATGGAGCGAGCTGAGGCTCCATTGGTCGTCGTTATCGACAATGCCCATCGCATTCCCGTCGCAAACCTGCGAGATCTTCTGAATGCGACTCGCCACATCCGTTTCATTCTTCTATGTCAGCCTCATCAGAATGTCCGGGAGCTCGAAGCGGTCTTGACGTTACGGCGTGAGACGCTGCTCGGGTGGGATCTCGATACCGTGGCTCGGGTGGCTAGTGCTGCCGGCGCGTTCGGTAGTGCTCAGGCATTCGAACAGCTCCGGATTTATTCAGGCGGGCTGCCGCTATACGTCGATAGCGCCATTACGGTTGCCCTGTCGGAATACGGTGGAGACATCGAGACGCTCTGCGCCGATCTCGGCCAGCAAGCGAACGTCGTGGAAACGGCTCAAGAGGTCATCCTGGCTCGCGTTTACGGTGGTTATGACCAGGTTGCCCAGAACGCCTTAGCTGTCGTCAGCCTTGCTGATATAGGGCTCACGCATGAGGAAGTCGTACGTCTGCTATCGGCTTCGCTCAAGCTGTCACAAGGCGGCGCAGCTGCGGCCATCAAGAAAATCCAGGCCACAGGGACGGTTGAGGTGTTTGGTGTCAAAACACTCAAAGTCCATGATGCCGTCCGTGCTCTAGGCCTACGCCACTTGGAGCTCATGGGCGAGCCCGTGGTCACTACTGCCTTGGTGACATTGAAGGAGCTGCTGATCGAGAGCCTGGAGAAAAACCGTGATACTTCGCGGTTTTCTCTTCTTACGCGGGTATTCATCAGGCTCAACGACCTAATGACGCTCATTGGGCTGGCAGGCGAGGAACTATTCTACGAGATGGGGATATCCGTGGATATCACATCAAGCTTGAAGCGTGCGCTTGAGGCTGGTGATCTGAATCCCCACCAGGCTTTCTGGGCGCTTGATGGGCTTGTGTTTTCCTATATGCGAGAAGGGCGCTTCGATGAGGTGGCTGATCCCTTACTCGCGATGGAGCAGCTCCTCAATGAACATGGATTTGAGTTCCGCGAGCAGATCGCATGGGCGATGAGAAAAATACTGTTTGCCTCAGACCAAGGCAGTGAGGACGAGGTGAGGCAGGCAGTGGCGTACGCCACGCCAAAAATTCCTGACGCTGATCACCAACGGGTATTTGATTACAACCACGCGGTCGCTCTATGGAAGTTGAAGCGCCACAAGCAAGCTGAAGCACTGTGCAAGAAAGTAGCTGATGAATACTTCGAAATTCTGGGGCTGACGCCTAAGGAAGTCATGGGCAAGAACCCAGATGTCCTCTGGAAGGTAATCAAGCGACCACCTGATGTCCATGAGCACATCAAGCATCTTGCCGATGCTCTAGAGGTGTATGCCAAGGCCCGCGAGGATCAGGGGCTACCTGCGCCTTTTCAACGAATCCACGCCATGAAATTCTTTCAAATGGTTGAGGGCTACGAGTCAGTCGTCCGTGTGGGCCAGGATTTAGCGGATGTGTTTGTGGGCTTCAAGGATTTCGAGGGCGCCAAAGAAGTCATGGAGCAGCATGTTCTGCCAGTCGTTGCCCAAGCAGGCCTTATCGGCAGGATGGTTCAAGTCAGAAGTCAGTATGCGGTGATTCTGGCTTGGTATGGTGATCACCGGGGGGCAATCTCCGAAATAAAGCGCTTGGAACCTTATCTAGAGGGGCTGGAGGAGGATCAGAGGCTGGAGGTCGAGCGTCAAACTGTCTTAATGGCCGACATTATCAGCGAAGCTAGGCGTGTGGCGGATAGGCAAACGATGGGGGTGGTGGCACGGAATGAGCGGTGCCCGTGTGGATCGGGGCTGAAATTCAAGAAGTGTCACGGTGCGTAGTTTTTAGATTGGTAACTGATCCATTCGGCACGCATGAATCACCATGATCTGGCTTCGTAGCCACGCACACTTAGCCGAGCTTTTTGAGCAGGGAGTCGCGTTTTCGCTTCACCCCAATCTTGGGGTCCAAGGCCAATGCTTCATCGAAGGCATCGACCGCTGCTCGAAAATCGCCAAGCGCTTCGTATGCAAGTCCCTGAAGCTTCAAGGACTTGGCTTTCCACGCATCAACCCGATCCGCGCCGTGATTTCTCGCCCGAATAACGATAGTCAAAGCCTCCCTGGCCAGCCCGGGAGTCAAATCTGATGACTTCAGAATTTGCTCTGCTGCGGGGATGGCAAACTCGTAGCGGGGTGATTCAAGCTTGGCCTTGACCAGCTTCTCCGCATCGACGAAGTCTCCCTGCCGGCTGTATCGGAATGAGCCAAGATCTTGGAGATGGGCAATAACTTCGCCAGTTTCCTCCTCAATCTCATAGCGCTCAGGCCATCCGGCGAGTGGCTCTACCGAGAAAAGAAGCTTCCCTTGGCGGACATCGATGAGGAACATCTTGCAACCGTCTTCGGTATAGCTATTTGCCGTCTGGAAGAGAGCAAATAGGCCGTTTGGAGAGATCTCGCTCAGCATGATGTTGGCCGTCACATCCTTGGCGAAAATCATCTGGCCGCTTGAGTCGAACACGCTGAAAGTGCCAGATAGCGTGGAGCCGAAGTGCCAGTCTTCAAGGCTGAAATGCCCACTGTCGGCCACATGCCCACCGTTTGGCCTAGCCATCTCGCCACGGACTACCACCTGCCCAGCTTCAGCATCATATAGTAGGTAGGATCCATTTCCACTTTCACGGTGCCCACCGAGGCGCCCAGAGGGCTCTGCATCCAGCCAGGACAACACCCATCGGCCGCTATGAGAGCGTGCATGGGGACCAGAGTAGTCTCCAAGCCGAAAGAAGTGCTCGTCGATGGTCGCGCATTTAGCTGGGGCTCTGCCACAGACAGGGGCAGTAGGCACAACGGATGGTGCTGAGGATACCTCAGCTGGCTCAATCGACAAGGCTGGTTGGTGCACCATGTCCTTTCTTCCCAGCAGCGAGCTTCTCAATTTTGCAAACCATCCCATGCCGCTCTCCTTCATCAAATGGGCTGCGACTTTTGACCAACCGCTACGGGGCGATAGCCGCCTCTTGAGGGAAGCAGCTGATGGACGCGTTCTATTATTTCTCACTGGCTGGGTCAATCTCTGCCCTCATCTATCTACAAGTGCCAGTGTAAAAGACCTCTCAGGACACAACGGTCTTATGGGGACCTAGTGAAATAACCACGAGAGCTGATCTTAGCTCACGCTTTCCAAGCATTTGCTTCGCAGTACTGTAGGCCCGACACTCAACAGTTCCGGTAGTCCTCCGGGTATTCGATTCCATGTAGGAACCACAGGCTCTTGGCTTTGCTGTCGTTAGGCGCCTGGTTGAAGATCAAGGCACGACATTCTTCGTCCGACTTATCGATTAACTTGGCCAGCAAGGCGACATTGCGGCGCTGCTGGTCTGAAAGTCTCGTATTCCAATTTTCCAGCTGTTCGATGCTGAACTTTTCCATACAACTGAAATGCTTGCCCAGAATGCCGCATAGAACGTCCGATACCTGTATGGCAGGCGTGTCCCTCGAATTGACAAAAAAGTACTTGATGGCTTGGTCACCGCAGACAATCCGCCGACGCTCCAAGCTCGCGCGGATCTGAGGCTCTTCGTCGAACACGTGAATGGCGTGCGTGAACGTGGCCAGCCGATTAAGGAAGACTGATTCGAAGCTGGACACCAAGACGTCTGAATCATTGCCGACCAAAAAGTCGAGGGTGGCGTCGTGTGCAGCGTCCTCTAGCAAGTCGCACAGCGCCATCGTGGCGAAGTTTCTGAATACAAACCCATTGCGAAACAAAAAAGCATGAACCGCTCTCACGAACTCCGTTATCCGTTCGACGGCCACATTGGGGTAGTTGAATGTTTTGAGCAGGCGGAGATAGCCAAGTGGGTCGAGCCGAACGAGCGCGTGCAGTTCGTTTTTCAGTTCATCGTGCGCCTCTCTCAGATACCGAAAGCGCTCGGAGACAATGAGCGAATCAATCAGATCGACGATGGACCAGTTCAGGACGCTGAAGTTGGAGTAGTGGATGTAAACCTGCGCCTCTAGGAGCCAGGAAAGGAATTGCTCAACCTTTCGTGACTCGAGGCAAGCTGCGTAATCCCCTTGTACGAGGTGCTTGAGCTTCATCTCCGGCGCCGACGGCTGAATCCGCAACCGTGCCCTGAGCGCCTCCATCTCAGGAATTACCGCTCCGGGCTCCAAGGCGATGCCGCCTAGGACGAAACAATCCAGAGCATCGTGATTCAGCCCGGTGTCAGTGAGCACCAGGCGACGGATGTTGTTCGTCTCGTCGTAGTACAGCGTGTACCGCTTGTGGATGTTCGGCATGAAATCGAGCCAAATGGGTCTGAGGCAGTTGACGTCGATGGCGGATTCTTCGGGCGTCTCGTTATTCATGGCGTCATGCCTGGCAAGCTTGCGGGATGGGCGGAGCGACCTTTTGGCTGGCCGCCTTAGTTACGGAGCGGGTCTTAGGTGAGCATAGCTGCGGACGATATTCTGTATATCGATACAGTGTTCTAATGGTGCTGTTGTCTTGGCGCTAGAGGGGTGGCGACGCCTGCGCATGGGTGAGGTCTGCTTTCTCGACTACCTGAGCTAGCACAAATTGCTCAGAAAATAGTCAGCGGGGAACTCTGCGAACTAGAAAATTTTGGAAAAATGTTAGCTGAATAAAGTATTTATAAATCAATTAGTTATGATCAATTAACAGTTAGCTTCATTCAGATCGAACGACGGCTGTGTCATCGCGCGCAGCGCGGATGCCAAGCCGCATGTCGCCATGGGAGAGCCCTACTTCAAGATACGGAACAAGCTTCAGCGCCTGGGTATTCGCGCGTTCTCCAGCAACTACGCGCTGTACGGCGACATGAGCCAGCGGGTAATGACTCTCCTTGAGGAGATGGCGCCCGCCGTCGAGGTGTACAGCATCGACGAATGTTTCGCTGACCTGACTGGGGTCCCTGGTGACCTGGTGCGCGTTGGGCGCGAGATGCGCGCTCGGGTACTGCGCTGCACTGGCATCCCCGTAGGCGTGGGTATCGGCACTTCGAAGACGCTTGCGAAGCTGGCCAACCACGGCGCGAAGAAATGGCAAACTCAGACTGGGGGCGTGTTGGATATTCGAGATCCGGCGCGCCGTGATCGATTGCTGCAGGCCTGCGAGGTTGGCGATGTATGGGGCATCGGCCGACGGATGACCGAGCACCTAAGCACGATGGGCATCCGCACGGCCTGGGATCTTGCACAGGCCGACGCCTGGACCTTGAGAACGAAATTCAACGTCGTCATCGAGAAGACGGCGCGAGAGCTGCGCGGCACTCCCTGCCTGGAGCTCGAGGATGCTGCTCCGCCGAAACAGGAGATCTGCTGCAGCCGGATGTTCGGCAAGCGGCTGCATGACCTCCCGCCGATCCGCGAGGCGGTGGCCACCTATGCTGCTCGGGCCTGCGAGAAGCTGCGTGCCCAGGGCTCCGTGTGCAAACGGGTCCAGGTCAGTATCCGTACTGGCATGTTCAATCCAGACGAGCCCAAGTTCGCCAAGGGCGTCAGTATGGAGCTGCCGTATCCGACCGATGACACACGGCTCATCACCAAGGCGGCGTGCGAGGGACTGGAACTCCTCTATCGCCCAGGCTTCGCCTTCAGCAAAGCTGAGGTGCTGCTGCTTGATCTCCGTCAGCCAGGTGAGTTCACTGGTGACCTATTCGCTGAGGTACAACCGGAGCGCGCGACCAAGGCAATGGCGGTAATGGATGCCATCAATGCACGCTGGGGAAGAGGCACTGTTCGGCCAGGCGGTGTGCCCGCGGCGCCAGAGTGGGGCATGCGGCGCGAACTGATGAGCCGGAGCTATACCACGCGGTTGGACGAACTATGGGAGGTGCGATAACTCGACATTTTTTATGAACAGCACGCCGTACATGATGCTAAGCTGATCCCAAGTCTCGCCGTGAGCGCTCTCAGGATCGATCTTGATCTCCCGTCTAATCCTGACGGAGAGCCGTTATAGCGGTTGCATTCAAAAGAAAATCGCCAGATGGAGAAAAAATTCATGAGGTTATTTTCTGTAGCATGGAATAACTATCGGTACTCACGAGTTGTCCCCATTCTCCTGACTACAGCAGTCGTCGGTTTGGTTGTAACGCTCCTGTTTACAAAAGGAGCAACAATGTTTATGGAAGGAAGTCTGCTGTCTGTGGCGTTAAGTTTCCTGGCCTTCTGTTTTGCCATAAGCTTGTTGTCAACGTGGTGGCTAAAGGTTAAAGAGCTTTATGCAAGGCCGGCCGACAATTTGTGGTTGTCGGTGATCACAGTAATAGTAATTCTCACCGGCATCTATATTGATTATGGTCCGAATGGGAAGCATGTGGGAGAGATTTTAGCTCTCATGCCGGGCTACATGCTTGATCAGCTAGTCCCAGGTTTTACAGACGAGATTAATAGAGTTGTTAGAGATACTCGTGGCCACTGATGACGAAGATACCTAGCTTGATCGGCGCTAATCACCACTAGCTGACTTCAGAACTTACAGCAAAAAATAAAACAAAGGCCACCCGAAGGTGGCCTGTGAGTTCATGCTGCAATAAGTTGTCGTGCCAACGCCATCTCCACCGAGTCCCCATCCTGGTTCAATGAGTCGAGACCTGACTCGGGAACGTCTCCCGACGTGCTCTGAGCCACAGCGATCTTCTTGGCCATCAGCTGCAAGCAGGTGATCTGCGAGCTGCTGTAGCCGAAGAACCCCCCCCGCACCGGGTGCTTCTGCCCGATCCGCCACGACCGCCGCGCGGCCTGCTGCAAGGTGTACACGTTGTAGCCCGTTTGCAGGAACGCGATGGTCGGGAAGTCGAGCAAGTCCAGCCCGGTCTTCACCAGCTCCGGGTTGGTGATCAGCACATCGATGCCGCGATCGACCTGGTCGAGGATCCAATCCTCGCGTCGAGCGGTATCGACCGAAGCACGTAGCACTGCCACCTTCAGCCCGGATTGCTCGAGCACTTTCTTCAGCCTGGACGTGGTGTCGCGCGTCCCGCTGTAGACGGTATATGCCAGAACCTTGCGGCCTTTCGCTTTCTCCTCGAGGCAGAGCTCCACCAGCGCCTGCTCCTTGGGCATCAGCTGCTCGTCGCCGAAGATCGCTGGCACGAAGGCCAGGGTGTCCCGGCTTCGCGGATGCTTGACGATCTCCGGTCGGAAACAGCAGTCCGGCCAAGCCAGCAGCACGTTGAGGACCACGCCCAGGAGCGTGGTATCTCGTCGCGCCAGAGCCTGGCGGAGCTCCGCTGTCAGCGTGGCCGCCAGGCGCTGATAGGCCGAAGCCTGCTCAGGCGCCATGGGCACGTCGACGAACTCCTCCTGGTAGTCGGGCAGTACGTTGCCACCGATATCCTTGAGCTTCAGGAACACGGTGAACGGCAATACGAAGCGGTGGATGCCCTTCGGGCCGAAGCCGGGAGCCTTCACCGTGCGTACCGAGAGCTTCTTGCCCCGCGCTGTCTTGTGCGAATCACCGTCGCGCTCGGTGTAGATATCCTTGAGCACACCGTGGTCGCGCATGAACGACATGGCTGCAGGAGCCATGCTGCCGCGCGCGTTGGGCCGATAGCCGTCCTCGATCATGCGCTGGGTGAGGATGCGGAACAGGAGATAGAACAGATCGTCGGCGTAGCCGCCCATGAGCGTTCCGGTCAGCAGCACGGTTTTCCGTGCCTTGGCTGCGAGAACGCCCATGGCCTGGCCCTGGGCCGAGCCGCTGTTCTTGTACTCATGTCCCTCGTCCACCACCAGCAGGTCGAAGTAGCCATCAGGTAGGTAGCGCTTGATGAACTCGGTCGGTTGGTAGCCGCCTTCACCGAAGCCGAACTCGATGTTTGCCATCGATCGCTCCATGCGTTTGGCCTGCCGATCGCTGAAGACGAAGTTGCCCTTGGCGTCCATCAGGTTGATGAACTCCGAGACGTTGTCCACCAACATCGTGGCCAGGAAGTCCTCGCCGAAGTCGTTCAGCAGGCGCTCCGCCCTGACCGGGCCGATGGTTGGTATCCGGCACATCGACTTGAGAATCGTTGCGCGCCGGTTGCCGCCGTCGGGCTTGCCTGGTCGGATCAGCGTCCAGAGCGCCCCACGGCAGGAGGAACAGGTACGTCGACGGTCACCACGCTCGAACTCCTCCACCGTGACCAGGTTGCCTTCCAGGTCCTCGAGGACCTGTCCGCAATCCGGGCACGCAGCGAGCAGTTGGCCGCCGGCGGCGCGTTTCTTCCAGCAGGCGAGCCGCCAGTGGAAGCCCATCCGCATCCGCACGCGGCCGAGGATGAAGAACTCCTGGCGCCCGTCGTAGGCGTCGCCCACCTGATCTCGCAGCTTGAGCAGCTTGAGTAGAGTATCTGGGCCATTGAGTACCCAGACGCGGGCGGCTGGGATGGTCTCCAGGATCTCGCGGCGCCACTTGTAGACCAGGTGCGGCGGAGAGACGACCAGGGTCCGGCGATAGCCAGCGGCGTGCATGACCGCTGCGACAGCGATGGCCATCATGGTTTTCCCGGTGCCCATCTCGGCGTTGATGATTCCGGCCTGCTCGTTACGGTCCAGCAGCAGGGCGGTGATGGCCTGGACGACCTCGGCCTGGGCCGCGAAGGGCTTGCGCTTGAGTCGGTCCATCACCAACTGGCGGTGAGCGTTGTCGGAGCCGGTATAGACCGGGGGGTTGGAGCGATTGAGCGACTCCAGGAGCTCGTCGCCGAACTCGTCGATGAAGTCGGTCAGGTTGATGTTCAGGGGGGAGGCGGCCAGGGCGGCCGGTTGGGTCAGAGCGTTCATGTGCATCTCCTGCAGGTGAAGAACGGAGCAGGGCGTGCACGGTCCCCTTCGGGTATCGGCATACCCTGCAGGGTGGAGTGGAAGGAATCGCCGCGGGGGCGAGGTCAGTAATCGCTAGGGAGCAAAAGCGTGGTTGAGCTGCGGTCTGCCTCAGTGATGATCCAGAGCCTGGATTCGTCGCCGGCGTCGATGTCGTAGGACGACAGCAGCCGATCGCCGAACTTCAGGGCTCTCTGGTTGGTGTTCCAGTCTTCCTGGTCCAGCGTCCCCCAGTCTCCCGCCAGATGGCGTTTCAGCAAAGGCGCTGGGTTGAGTTGACCGGTTTCCACCAGGTGGCTCACGGCTGCGGTCATCACGACCTGGCCAGGGCTGAACAGCAGCGGTGCAGAGGCCGGCTCAGGTTGGGGCTCTTCAGCTTCTTCCGTGGTCGCGGCCGAGGAGCTGATGGTCAGCACGCGGCCCTGGTTGACCGAGGAGGGTGTCATTTCCCATGCCCGGATGATCGGGATGAAACGGTCGGTGAGGATCCTCACCTCGGTGATGTTGCCGTCGTCGTCCTCGGTGAATTCGGTCTTGCGGACCTTGTCCTTGTAGGTGTCACCCTTCACGACCAGGATCCGGCCCGACTTCGATCGCACGACGCCAGATATCGCGCCGGCGGCCAGGGCAAGGGCCAGGTGCCAGCGAGACAGCTCGCGGACTGGTGGGCGCGGCTGCAGCCCCGCTTGCGCGAAGTGCAGGTTGAAGTCAGGCCAGAGACCTCGCAGCCGCTGGATTTCACCGGCGAACTGCTCCGGCTCCAGGGTTACTCGGTAGAAGTGCTCCAGCTCGCTGGTGGCCGGCAGAACCACGTAGGGTTCCCACGGCCAAGCCGCTGGAATTTCCTCGGCCTTTTCCTGGCCCGCGCCGATCGCCTGCAGGTGAGACCTCACCTGATTGGCGTCCGCCCGGGCCAGGTCCTGCCGACGGACCCGGATGCCAAAGATCACCACCTGCTTGAAGGTAGGATCCGCGGCTGCGTAGATGCGCAGGCCGGTGAAGTGGTTGCTCAACCAGCCAGTCAGCTCATCGTCCAAGACGTAGTGAGGAACAATCAGAACCATGACGCCGCCGTACTGCAGCAACGGCAGGCAGCGCTGGTAGAACGCTTTCTCCAGACGCCGGCGGCCGCTGCCCTGGTACTGCGACGCACCGGAGTGGTCCGCCACCAGGTCGCCATAAGGCGGGTTGAGCCAGAGCAGTCCGAACGACTGCCTGCTGATCATGGTGTCGAAAAGGTCACTGTGCAGCACTCGGTCAAGCAGTCCTCGGGCATGGTCGGCGCGCTCGCGGTCGTACTCGACAGCGAGGGCTTGGACCTGATCGCGGCCGAGGGTGTGTGCTGCCTCAGCCAGGGCAACACCCTCACCGGCGCAGGGGTCACAGATCCTCATCCTGCCCGACGGGGCAGGAGTGAGGGCCTGCAGAGCGCGTTCGAGGGTGACCTCATCGGTAGGGAAGTAGCCGTTGCGTGCAAAGTTGCGCGCCAAGCGCGGGAACATGAGGGCCATGGGGCCTCCTTGAGTCTGAGAGGGATGGCTCAGGCTTGCGCCTGAGCATCGGTGGTAAGAATGCTTTCGCGGATCAGCTCACCGAGGGTGGGCTCGAGCACGTCGACCCGCAGGGCGAGTCGCCAGGCGCAGACGTTGCCGATCGTCCCGGGTAGGGCCGTCAACATCTGGTGCTGGGTGAGGACCTCCATCACCGGCTCGCGCCAGTGCTGCAGGAGGGGGAGCGGACAGGTTTCCATCACCAGCGGCCAGAGCCTCTGGTGTGGATCCTCATCGCGCTGCAGGAGTGCGAAGGCGAGGTGATTGCCTCGGTCGGGCGCCGAGGCGCGCCGATCGAACAGCCAAAGATTGAGCAGGCTGCCGAACAACGTGCCGCGGAACTGGCGGGTGGTGCGTTTCTCCAGGAGATCCTGGTTTGGGAAGACAGGTAAGCGGCGGCCGTCCACGATGATGTGGAAATGGTCGATGCCATTTTCTTCCCGGCCCAGCGTCAGCCTGGCCAGGAACTCTTGTGTCACGGTGTCGCGGCCCCAGGCCGAAAGAAAGACCAGGTTGCGCTGCTCGTCGCACACGCAGGCGTCGACGTACAGGTCTGGGCACTCTTCGATCTGGTAGAGCGGGGTGGGACTGGGCATAGGAACCTCCTGGAAGGAGGAGCCACGCCGCCCTCAAGGGGCGGTGAAGCCCCTCGGGGTGTAGTCCAACTGGTGCAGGGGAGCGTGGTGGCTACCGAACGCTCTTGGTGTGAGGGTCGAAGCTGAGCCCATCGGCTTGGTGCAGCGGCCCTTGGCCGATCAGGAAGACCTGGCAGAGGTACTGATCGCGTAGCGCGACAGCCGCTTCGGCCTGCTCCAAGGTCAGCGACAGCTCCTCGATGAACAGGTCGATGAGCTCGTCATCGCCGGCGACGTCGTTGTTGGACAGTTGGTCCTCGAGGTAGGCGAGGGTTTCCTGGGTGAGGTTGGTGAACAATGGGTTCATGGTGTGCTCCTGGTGGTAGACGAGGAGCGCCCTTGAGGGAGCCCCTCAAGGGAAGTGGTTGGTGCGGTCAGGCTTGGTGTTCGTGCGTCAGGCGTTCACGCCATTCCTGGTTGATCTCATCGTGAGCCAGGTCCAGGAACTCCAGCGGACAGCCGTAGTAGAACGGGCCGGCGCTTTCCGGAATGGTCTTGTAGCCCCATTGCCCGGCCAAGCAGTCCAGCAAGTGCAGCTCGATCATGGTGATCGAGTGACCGGCCGGCTTGCCGAAATAGAATCCGGCAAGGTGAAAGGTTCGTTTTACGACAGTCCAAAGTTCATTGCCGGAGACTGCGTGTGCCAGCACCTCGGTGCTGCCTGCGAAGGTACTGGTTGGGGCCAGCAGCTCACGCAGCAGGTCTTCCTTCGTCTGTTGTGAGAAAAGCCATCCCATAGGTGTGCTCCTGTGGTTGGCCAGGTCTCCCTGACGGGAGATCCCGGCAGGGGTGGGTAGGGTCTTGCTTCAGCGTGTTGCGCGCTCAAGGCGCTGGAGGAGCCGGTAAGCTGTTTGCCTGGCCTGCCAGTCGCAGTACAACCAGGGCTCGTTGTCGGCCGCATGCTCCGGCGAAGGGGTCTTCACCCGCTCACGCAGTGCGATGATGGCCTGGTCGACGACGGATCGGTCGAACACTGCCGCGCGGAACTGGTCAGCCAGATTGTCCAGTCCGACCTCGCGCAGCGAGGCGCAAACCAGCAACAACTCCTCGCTGAAGCCTGGGGTGTTGTAGATCGATTTCATGCGGCCTCCTTGCGGGTCCACACCTGTTGTTTGAAGTCGAGCTCATAGCCCAGCGCGCCGAGTCGCACGCACTGTTGTCGTAGTCGCTTGCGGTCGACCGTGGTGTCCAGCTTGACGATTTCGCCTAGCGGCCAGACCGTCCCGAACAGTTCTGCATCTGCGTCTGTGTCCAGAGGGGCGGCCTGCTTTGCAGAAGCCGGAGGGTCCATACCGAAAGGCGCGTCGTCCCCGGTTGCAGCGGGGCGGAGAGGCTTCGGTTTCGGGGGCGACTTCGGGGGGGCCGCCGGTGCGGCAGTGGGTTGCTGGATCGCGGGCACTTTGTCGAGCGGATCCACCTCATTGCCAGAGAGACGCTCTGCCTCCTCGTCGCTGAGGTTGTCCACGTCGTCCAGCGTCATGCTGTCGAGCTTGGCGCGGATCTCGACGACCAGCCGGCCGCCGGTGGTGTAGTACGAGGGACGGATCTCGGTGATGGCGAAATCACCGCGGTACTTGCCTTCGATGTGCTGGTCCAGGAGAGCGTCCTTGATGACGAACTCCCCGATCGAGGTCGAGAGCTTTCCCACGTTGAACTCGCCATTGCGACCATTGATGGTTCGAATGGCCAACTGGCCGGGTATGTTGATCATGGCGTGACCTGCGAAAAGGATGATCCCGCCGAAGCGGGATCGTGGTGAGGGGAGAACTACTCGGTATCCGGGTCGCCCGGGAGGCTTTCTTCCTGCAGCTCGATGCGCAGGTAGGAAGGCTCATCGGACGGCTCGACTATCGAGAGAACCAGCAGCGCGAGCGCGCGGTCCTGCCCCTCTTCCTCCTTGTGGTACAGGTGGAATTGGATGTGCTTCGCGGTCGGCTGGAGCGAAAGCTCCTGCCAGGCGGTTTGAACGACACTGGCCAGCCGGGTGCCCATCTCGTCGACCCTGGCAGGGTTGGCGAGATAGACCAGGCGCAGCCAGGCCGCGTTGGTGAGAACGATCGGGAGTTTGAGGTACGCAGCAGTGTGACCTGCGCTGGAGTGGTTGTTGAGAGAGGTCATGAGAGGTCTCCGAATACGCAGGCCTCTCCCGCGGGGATGAGGTCCCCGCGTGGGTGGGTAGGATGCACTCCATCACTTGCGTGATGCGACCGCGCTGCCGAGTGCTGTAGCGGTCTTGGGTGGGTTAGCGCTTGCGCGCCGGAGCCTTAAACCCTGGCTCCTTGGGAGGCGCTGTCAACGACAGCGAGCCAATTCGAATTCGGGGGCTGGCGGGATTTCCCGCCAGCCGGATTGCTCAATCGTCATAAAGCGGCAGGCCCTTGAGCGTGGGCGCGAATGGATCAAGTACCAGGAGCCGAATGTCTGCTTGTCCCGCGAGGTGAAGCAGATCGACCAGGTGTTCGTCGAGGCCGAAGGCAAGCTGTTCTTGTCGAAGAGCGGCTGCGGTCATCTCCAGGATCTCCAGACACTCATCCGTCCAAGGAGTGTTGTGCAAGCGAAAGCCCACGGCACCGTGCTCGTTACACCAGAAGAGCGATACCAACACCGAGGGCAAGCGGATTGGCATCTTGGTCGAGAACCTTTCGTAGAGGCTATTCCACGCTCTGATGGGTAGATGTGTTTTTCTGATCTCCCAGCAGCGGTTATAACCGCCGCCGAACGAAAGGTATCGAACGACACTCTCGGCTTCGGTCAGTGAGTATTGATCTCCGATAAGCTTTTTTCTGCCGTCCTGCTCACCGTAGATGCTGTAAAGTACGTTTCTCACTATTCCTTGGTGAGGGCATTTTTCAACTCTTTCATCGTCTAAGTCTTGGGTTACCACGGCGAAATCGCCATTGAAGTAGCACAGCTCGCACTGAAAATATTCGTCTGGGAGGTGCTGCTGGGTTTCATGCAGTGCGCGGTAGCACGGTAGATTGTCGCCTTCGTCAGTGATCTGCAGGTTTCGCTCGATGCGGAAACTCTCATAGCCGCGAATAAACGGATTGAGTTGAGTCATGGGGTATCTCCGGTTGCCGGGAAGCCCATGCCCTTGGAGGCTATGGACCTCCAGGTGAGTAAGGGGCGCCGAAGCGCCCAGGTGATGTCGAGTTGTTGTAGTTAACGCGATAGGTGTTCTTCTTTACGCCGAGCCTTCTGGTATCGCTCTACCAGGCCATAGTATTGAAGTACCGGTGATGTGCTCGAGTCGCAACCATGCTCACAGTCGGCCTGCGCCAAAGCTTCGATTGCATCTTGAATTACATAGAGCTCGATACTGAGTCCTGCATCGCCAAACTCATCAACCAAGCCTTTGCACAGAATGTACTCGAACTTGCTTTGTGCAGCATGTACTCCGATGTTGAGTAGAGCTGGGAGCCTTTCTGGATATGTGTTCACGGTGAGTTCCAATTCGTAATCAAATCGGAGAGGTCACCTCCCAGCAGGGGTGATGACCCCGTCTGGGTTGAATTAGAAGATGCACATGGGCAAAAGGGTAAAGCTTAATATTCCAGTTGCGTCCAAGTGCCGTTGTCTAATGCCTGTTGGGCAAGTTCGCGGGATGGGTAGTATTCAACCGATTCGCGCGAAGCTGGTCCTTCTTCATCAAGGGTGCCGATATAAAAGCCGGCATTGGACATAAGAACCTGCAGCGGCAGTTCGAGACGAAGATGGGCGAGTGCCAGCTTTCCGTATTGCATGGTGATTCTCCTTTCGGTAGGAAACACCAGTCCCAAGGGGACTGAGGTCCCCTAAATGGGAAATGTTTGGCGGTTAGGCCAGGGCAGATACCTGGGCATTGTTGCTGGCCAGGAACAGCCAGGCGAAGTTGCAGAAATGCCTGCTGAGCAGCAGCTCGTCCTCGACGTCGGTGAGGCAAACCTCCTCAACTTCCGGCAGGGCGGGCAGATCTACGATTTGGATATTGCTCATGATGATCTCCAGATAATGGAGAACACCACGCCCTGGGGGAGATGGTGCCCCCCGGATGGGTATGCGATGAAGAGTGGCGCATAGCGTAGGTAGTGAAAGGCCCTCGGGATGAGGGCCGGTATTCGATCAAGCCGTGCTCA
Source organism: Pseudomonas sp. HMSC076A11 (assembly GCF_001810205.1). Taxonomy (NCBI): domain Bacteria; kingdom Pseudomonadati; phylum Pseudomonadota; class Gammaproteobacteria; order Pseudomonadales; family Pseudomonadaceae; genus Pseudomonas; species Pseudomonas sp. HMSC076A11. The sequence goes on from NZ_KV800268.1 coordinate 21,498, forward strand.
AGCAGCGGCTGGTTCAGCGTGCTCAGCGGGGGCTGCGGGCTCACCTTGAGGTTCGCCTTGGCCTTGCTGGGCTTTTTCAGCTTCTTCCTTCGCATCGTAGACGGTGGTGCCATCCACTTTGATCCAGGAGATGAAGAGTAGCCGCCCCTTGAGGCTTGCGTCGGGCTTGCCTTGTTTCTCGCCTTTCTGGTGGATGAAGGGATCCGCCCAGATATCGCCGATACGGAAGGAAATCAGAACCTTCTTCTTGGCCTCGACTGCGTCCTTGCAACGGCGGACAAGCTTTTCAGCCTGGGCGCCGACCACTTTGCAGTCGATGTAGGAGTATTCCACGCTGTCTGCCGCGCCATGGAGGGCTGCGACGGTTACGGCGAGGAATGGTTCACCTCGGCGGATCGGTACCTCGCGGATGCGATTGAGGTAGCCGATACCGGTGGTGTGCAGGTCGAAATACTTGGCTTCTTGGGCTTGGGTGTTGTTGCTCATGATGGTTCTCCAGTTTCGTAAGCGAAAGCGGAGAAACACCTTGCCCGTCAGGGAAAAGTATTCCCCGCATGGGTCGGTATTGGGAGGTAAAGCAGAGGGAGAGGGCTTCCATCAACCTGTGGGCTGATTGATCGCGCTACCGGAAGCTGGTGCGATCTTGGGTTCGATCTACACGGAAGTCCGTGTCGTAGTCTTTCAGATCATGACTACTGGGGAGGGTTGCCGACAACGTCAGCAGCTCACGGGGTAAAGGATGGGCAGGGGAAAAATGAATGTCAATACCCTTGAAATGAAAAAAGCGCCCAGTATTGGGCGCTTTCATGGTCAATGATGACGGGGAAGAATCCGATGTTTTTGGCACCAGGTCTTGACCTGAGGCCAACTGAACCAGAGGGCTATGCCGGAGCAGATAACCACCAGGCTGGTCATGATGATCATGCCGAACTCGGTCTGGGACATTTCACTCCTCCTCCTCGGTGAGAGCGATACCTATGAGCCAGATTACCATACCCATAACGAAAGCATATGCCGTCAGCAAGCGGTGCTCGCTGAGGAAGATGCCCACCAGGCTCGCCGCAACGGCAGTGGTACCGATTTTTCGGAGATCGTCTGCGAATGCAGAACGTTTCGATTTCATGGTTTTCCTCGAAAAATGCCGGAAAACCACCCTGCGGGATGGTTCCCGGCAGGGTTGGGGGGTAGCAGTGGCTATTAGCGGCCGAGAGCAGCTACTTGTTCATCCGTCATGGTGGACAAGTAGTCCTGCCAGCGTTGGTGGTATTGCTCCTGAGTACGCCGATGGAGTTCCCAAGAGACTGCGCCACCAGGAGGTGCTGGCAAAAGAGCAATCTCATGATCGTTCAGGGACTCTAACTGGAGAGGGGGCCTCCCCATTTCGCTTTCGGAGTTGGGTGCAATCAAATGGTCGAGGGAACCCATCTTGAGCTCCTTCCTGACTGGCGTTTCAGCTTTGGCGGTCGCCTTGGCCATCTTGGGTTTGCGTGCGCGCTTGGGCTTTTGCACCTCGCGCGTATTGGCTAGATACCAGTCATTCAGGTTGACATTCTTCAGCCGGACGATGGCTGGGATGTCGCTGATGTGTTCTAGCTCGCCAGCGGTCGGGCCGGCCAGGAAGGCAGGATTGATGCGCTGGACGCTCAACGCAACCGGCGCTTGTGCTTGCACTACGACCGGAGGGCGACTGAGCGCTCTGCGGAACTCACGCACAACACTGCCGAGGGCAAAGCCGATTTCGAAGCTGGTGGATTGCTTGGACATGGTGTTTCTCCTGCAGGTTGAGGGTGCGGAGAAAACACTGGCCCTGGCGGGGAAGTGGATTCCCCGCTGGGTTGCGGAAGGGAGCTTCTATCGACCGAGGCCGACCGACCGCGCTACCAGAAGCTATGCGGTCTTGGGTTGGATCAACACGGTGGGCTGTGCTGCAGCATTTCGGATCCGAGCTGCATGGGGGCATGTCGCTGACAACGTCAGCAGATCACGCGTTCATCATCGAAGCGGGGGGCGAAAGTGTCAAGGTCAAGCAGGAGGGGGAGCGGATGCAGCGGGCGGAGAGCGAGGGCGGAAGAGCGCGGCTGGTAGAAACCCTGTCAAAGGTTTCCCCAGCCGTGTCTGGAAGGGGAGTCAAGTGAGCCACCTGTGGTTGAATCGTCGATCCCTGGGCATTGATCGTCTCGATCCCATCACCCGGCCATTATCGTGGCTTGGCCAGCAAACAGTAGGCACGCATCCGCGTACAAAGGGAGCCCTGCGTATCACCGGCGGGCCACCGGCAGGGAGAAGGATCCCGATGGGTAGCCTGATAGTCCTGGAGCAGGAGCATCAGGCTACCCATGGAGAGGGGAAAAGGAGGGGCCGTAACACCAGTACGACCCTTAAATCGAGGAAACACCGAACCTCTTGAGAACCCTATGTGCCTTTAAACTCGCTCGACACGAGTTGACGGCTGCATGACAAGCAAAAGAACAGGGAGACACAGGGAGAATTCTCAACCAGATCCGCACGCCCCACCCGGTGTTGTAGCGTGCTTACGGTTTGGTAATGAGGCGAACCTGCATCACCAGGGCGCTACTGATGACCGTCAGTAGCCAGCGGGGTGAAATCAAAGTTGATGGCATTATGTGTTCAGAAGGCCGGTTTATCAAGCTGCGCCGGGGTTTACTGGCCTGTGGAGGTTATTTGACCGCGACCACCGCGCCCTCGGGGATGGGCGCAGGGAGCACAATGGCAGTGGCTCCGAGGCGGCGCGTGACTAACTGGCCGTTGCGCCTGACGCCAACCAGGTCGGATTCCGTACCAGCATCCACGGCCGCCGCCAGCCCCGCCGGCGGCGAGGCGATGTAGGCGTAGCTGGTGCCGGCGGCGATGTAGCCCTGAAGCCGCGCTGGCTTGCGGAACCAGGCCGGTAAACCAAGAGCGGAGTCCGCCGGCAAACCGGTGAAACCGGGGTTGGCGTGTGCGTACTCCGCCAGACTGGAGCGGTAGAGCAGCAAGCTCCTGGCCAGGGTGTCGACCTCGGCCAGTTCGGCGCTCGAGGTCGCGTGGTCGCTTTGTACACTCAGCCAGGTACCGGTGATGAGCGCGAGCACCAGGACGATCCACATCAGCGGCATACGGTAGTCCTTGAGTCGTGGCGACCTGCTAGTTCACGCAGGTAACGGTCACGTTGGTCGAGTCGGGGGTCTTGTAGGGTTCCGGGTAGTTGAAGCCTGGGCCGATCTCAGTGATTAGCCCGAACGAGTAGTTGGTGCCAAATGTCTGGTTGAAGCCCACTGCGCAGAATCGGCCGCCGCAGGTGATCGCGTAGCGGACGTAGTCGTAGTTCACCATGGCGCTATCCTGACCATGCAACGTACACCAGTCCTTGATCACGCCGGCCGTGGTGTTCAGGCGCATGGAGGCGGCGGTTCGTCCCCATTTCCCGTTCTGGCAGGACAGCCAGAGTCCGGTGCTGGTGATGCCTGCCAGCCCGTTCGGCGAGCAGTTGGCTCCTTCGGTGGCCACGCCTTTGAGCTGTAGGTACTCGCCGACTTCCGTCCGGCCCTCGGCGGTGAGTTTGCCCGCTTTCATCTCGCCGCCGGTGTAGACGTTCTTGTTCATCCAGGAGCGCACCCAGGTGCTGTCGCTCATGTACCAGCCGCCGCCCCATTTCTCGTTGTACCAGCCCGTGTCACCACGGGTCCTGAACCAGCCTCCGGTGTACGTCTCGCCGGCGACGTCAGCAGTGCCGGCTTTCACCGTGCCAGCGGCTGTCACGTTGCGCGCGCTGATGTCCGCGCTGGTGGTGATGTTGCCGCTGGCCGTGATCGCCCCGGCCGCGGTGATATTGTTGCCTCCCATGTCCAGCGTGGTATTCATCCGGTTGAGTTCGGGATGACCCGGGACGGCATTGCGGTAGAGGTACTCGTTGGCGATGGCGCCGTCCTGGAAGAACAGCGCCGTCGCCAGGTGTCCAGCGCCGGGAGCGCTACCGAAATTGCTTAAGGCCACCTGCCAGGCGGCGCCCTGGGCGATACTGGTGTTGGTTTTCGAGATGTAGCCCCCGGTGGCTCCCATGAGCTGCGCGATCCGGCGGATCGAGAGTTCGGAAGCTACCTGTCCACCCGTGGTCACGATCAGCGTTTCGAGCTGGTTTGGTGCCGGCTTGCGGGCCAGGACCTGGTATTGCTGGCCGTAGATGTTGGTGTCGCGGAAGCCTGCGGGCAGGTAACGGGTGTTGCGCAGCATCGGGACGGTGATCACCGCCGGGGCCGTGGCGCCGGCGCTGGCCAGAACCGTGCTGAAGTTGTCCTTCAGGTACTTCTCCGCTGCCTTGGCCACCTGCTGTTGCTGCTGGGCCGCGTGCTGCTCGTCCAGGCCGTCCAGGTAGCTCATCAGGACCGATATGCCGCCGGCGGTCGCGATGGCGATCACGACCAGGGCGATCATCAGTTCGATCGAGATGAATCCACTGCTGCGCATACTCCTCATGGTGTTATCTCCATAGGCTTTGCCGGGATTGGCGAGCTTGGTCGTCCTGCAGCAGATGAGCCTCCTTTCGGCGGATCTTGTCGCGCATGGACGGGCCGTCGTCGCCAGTGAACAGCAGTGGCTCGGCGGTCAGGCGGCGCGAGGAACCATCGCTCTCCAGCGCTTGGCAGATCACAGCTTGGATGCCTTCGGCAACCACGTCGTAGGCGTTTCTCGCCAGTGGCTGGGCGAGCGTCACCAAGCGCTCGATCGCCTGATGACAGCTTTTCGCGTGAATGGTGGCGATCACCAAGCTGCCGGTCAGAGAGGCCTTGCAGGCCTGGTAGGCGGTGTCCTCGTCGCGGATCTCGCCAATCAGCACCAGGTCGGCACCGGCCCGCAGCGTGCGCAGCAGGGCCTCGCTGTATCCGCCTGAGCGCCGTGAGGTTCTGACCTGGATGCAGCGGCCGAGCCCATGCTGACCGCTGAGGTTGGTTTCCTGCGGGTCCTCGACGGCGCAGCCCACCCCGCCCAACTCCTGCAGGCGGGCCAGGAGCAGAGAGGCGGCGGAGCTGGTCTTGCCGGTCGCCATCTCGCCGCAGAACAGGACCAGGCCCTGCAACTGCGGATCCATCAGTGCGGAAACCACTTCGCTCGGATAGCCGATCTCTTGGAACTCCCGCAATTGGGCGCTCGACCGGCGCAGCACGAAGACGCTGCCACTGAAAGCGTCCTCGAGGAGGGTGACGCGAAGCAGAACGCCGTCGACGACGATGGCGAACTCAGGATCCTGCAACTCCTCCAGCGTTTGCCTGCAGATCTGCAGCAGTTCCTGGGCGTGCGACTCCCACTCGCGAGGCACTTCGACTCGGCGCGCGCCGGCGCCGGCCAGGCCTTTCACGTCGGCGAAGCCTTCACCGAGGTAGAGGTCGACGAACTGAGCCTGGATGATCGGGTTCACACTCACGAACTATAGGTCCAGGTAATGCTGTTGCTGTCGCTGCTGCAGGCCTGGGTCGCGGCTGCGGTGGTCACTTCTCCGGTGATCGCGGATCCGCTGTTGATCTTGGTCTGCTCGAAGGTGTTCTTCGCGATCTTGGTGGCCAGCGTGATACAGGCGTCCTGGGGCAACTTGCTGGTGGTGATCGAGAAACCCATCCCGGTGGACGAGACAGTGACCGATCCGCCGTAGACGTTGTAGACGACGCCAGAAGAGACACTCATGTTCTTCGGCACGCCGTTGATTGCGATCAGGCTCGGGATCAGGTTGGTGCCGCTGGAGCCGTAGCCCGAAGAGGTCTTCAGGGCCCGCGCGTTAGCCGCGATAACGCTGATGTTGCGCTGTTCCTCGTTGGCGTTGGACGAACTGAACATCCCAGCCGCTGCGGCCAGGCCCAGGCCGACCCCGATGGCGATGATGATCAGCACGATGATCATCTCGATGGAAACGAAACCGCCCTGCGTCGGACGGGAAGTGCGTTGCGTAGTGCTCATGGAGCGCTCCTTGGTGAGGTTTCAGTGGTTCATGGATTGGATGAGCTGCTGTGCCTGGTAGGCGCCGAGCAGGACCAGGATCATCAGCGCGCCGATGAAGATCAGGGCGAAGTTCTTCACCAGCCCGGCGGCCAGCTCGATCTGCTTGAGGCTGGTCTCCTGCCAGCGGCGGCTGAACTTGACCAGCGCTTCGGAGAAGCCTCCCCGGTTGGCGAGGATGCACAGGTACTGGATGGCCTGTCGGTCGGGGAAATCGTGACCGGCGCTGCGAAGGGCAACACCCAAGTTCTGGCCCAGGCCCACGCCGTAGCGGGCGGCTTCCAAGCGCTGCTTCAGCCAGGGCGGGGAGATCTTGATCATGCTGGCCAGGCTGTCGTAAGGGCGTATGCCGGCGTTGAGCATGACAGCCATGTTCAGCAGGAAGGTGGTGCCCTGGAGCATGCGGTAGATGGACCAGGGCGGCAGCGTCCGGTCCAGCCAGACCCGGCCTTTCCAGCGGTAGGTCGGCAACGTGACGATGACCACCACCGTGAGGGTGATGACGGCGACCAGAACGTAGATACCAGGTCCTGTGACGAAGCTGGCAATGGCGTTGAGCGTGGCGAGCGGGCCGGTCCAGGTGACTGGGTCGGAGAGCCTGGCCAAGCTGGGGACCATGCGATAGGCCACGATGCACAGCAGGAACACCATCATGGCGGACAGCGCCGAGGGGTAGAGCAGCGCCTGCCAGATGGTGGCGCGGATCCTGGCCTGGGCCTCGACCAGGGAGACGGCATCGCCCATGGCCTGAACCAGGTTGCCGCTCATCTCGCCTGCCTCGATCAGCGCTCGCTCCTGGGCGGGGAGATAGAGCGCCATGGCGGTGGCCAGACGCTTGCCGTTGGACAGCCCCATCAGCGCTTCGCGACTGGCGATGGCCACCGGATGAAACGGATGCTGCCCCTCATGAGCGAAGATCTTGTGCCCCTCTGCCACAGCGTCCTTCAACGGGACTCCGTTTTCGAGCAGGGTGGACATGCTTTCGTAGAACTGCAGGCGTTCCTTGCGGCCGAACTGCTTGCTGTAGAAGGCGAACTGCAACTGCTCCCAGAAGCCCCCCATCAGCACGCCTCCTGCGAGTAGAAGCTGTCGTCGAGCAGATGCTCATCGAAGTCGAGTGGCCCAATGAAATCCTCGACCATCTGCGGGTCGAACATGCCCTCGTTGATGCGGCGGATGGCGTGGGCGTGCTTGGTGATGCCCTGCATGGTCTTGACCCAGTAGTTGCGTGCCTCGGCTGGACCGCCTTTGGCGAACACACGCATGAAGGCGAGGGTGGGCAGCACCACCTCGGCGACGATCGAGCGGCCGTTGACCCCGGAGCCACGGCAGGCCTGGCAGCCAGGCCCCTTGACATGCACCTGGGAAACATCGGTCAAGCGTCGGACCCGTTCGACCAAGTCGGGCGCGAGTTGGTCTTGGTGGTCTTGGAAGCGCAGCTTGCAGCGGGGGCAGAGCTTGGGCAGCAGGCTCTGGTTGATCAGGCCGGTCAGCAGGGCCGGATCGAACAGCAAGCCGGGGTCGACGCCCAGGTCCTTCAGTCGCTGGACAATGCCGATCGCGCTGTTGGTGTGCAGGGTCGACCACAGGCCGTGCCCGGTCATCGCACCACGGAACGCGGCGACAGCGGCGAAGAGGTCGCGTACTTCGCCGATCATCATGTAGTCCGGATCCAGGCGCATGCCGTTGGCGATGCCCGCGGCCCAGGCCTGGCGTTCTGCGTCTGGGTCGGTGGCGTCGTAGACCAGTGGGGTCTGGTTGATGCCTTCGCCGCGAATGCGGTATTCCGGCGGATCCTCGATGGTCAGGATGTGCTTGGATCCGCCATGGAGCTTGTCGAGGCCTTCCATGGTGACCTTCAAGGTCATCGACTTTCCTGACCCGGTGGGGCCGGACAGGATGTTGATGCCGTAGGGCATACGCATCATGCGATCGAACAGTGCGTTCTGCTCGGGCAGGTAGCCGAGCTGCTCCAGGCTGTCGAGGCCGGTGTCGTCGTAGAGCAGCCGCAGGATCATCAAGAACCCCCCGGCACGCGGGCGGGTAGCGATCCGGGCACCGAACAGGTTGAGCTTCTCGACGAAGGTCTGGCTCATCCGCGCATCCTGGTCCAGTTGCGGCTTGAAAAGTGGCTCGGCCACGTCGCACATGGATTGGTAGATGGTGGCGCAGAGTTCGTGCAGCTCCTGGCTTCGGAACTGCTCGACGGTCTTCAGCAGGCCGTCGACGCGGAAACGGATCTTGCTGCCGGTGCCGGCGGGACTCACGACGAAATGCACGTCACTGGCGCGCAGCTCAGTGGCCTTACGAATGATCTTGACCACGCGCTCCTGCATCTGGGTGGCGCGCTGGCCATCGCTATCGACCAGGCCGTCCATGGCGACGGCGCGGTAAAGCTGGTGAATGGTCTGCAGGTCGGTGAGGTTGAGCTGGTATCGGAAGCCACGGCGATCGAGACGGTCGATGAACGACAGAACGTGTATGTCGTTCTGGTGGCTCTCCGATAGATAGAGCGTGCCGTCGGCGGCCAGGGCCATGATTTCCTGCAGGTGCTTCGATACCTCCCATTCACCACCGTCGGCGGTGAGCAGTTGGGTCACCATGGAGGGCTGCGCAAGCGCGGCAATCTGAAGGTTCGTCATGGCGGTGCCTACTGAATGAACGGCTGCGGTACAGCCCCGGGCAGCGCCGGCGGAACCGAGGCGCCTTGGGCCGTAGAGGAGGCTTGGGAGGGGGCAACGCTGGAGAAGCCCACGGGCACGCGGTTGCCATCCTTGTCGGTGAGCACGACCTGGTCCAGCGAGATTGACTCGACGCGGTAGTTGCCCGGCAGCTCCGCGCCGCTGGCGGCGTCAACCTCGTACCCGCCCGGGAACAAGAACGTGGCAGTCATCTTGCCGCCGGCGCCGTAGATGGTCCGCACCACTGGCGGAACCGGCTGCGTGATCGTCGGCGCCGCCGCCGGCACCGGCATGGCGAACGTCTGCCCCTGGGCGCTGACGACCTGGCCGGTTTCGCCTTTGCCTTCCAATTGCCGCTGCGCCGTGGCCAGGCGCACCTTGGCCTCGGTGAGGATGGCCTGGGCCTGGATCTCCGCAAGTTCGCCAACGGTGCCAGCGCAGGCCTGGCCGGACGCGAAGAGGAAGAGCACGGCCACGGCCATGCCGATCGGCTCAGTTCGCATAGATTTCTCCTGTGACAGTCCAGTCCAACCGGCTGTCCTTGAGCGTGGTTTCGAGGTTGGTGATGCGGACACCGGCAGCGGGCAGCCCCTGGAAGGTCAGGTCTGCCGGGAGCCGGGTCTGGGCGCTGAAGGTGAATTTTTTCCAGGAAGGCAACACAACTTGCTGTTCAGTCGCAGCTTCCGCGCCAGGGAGGGGCGGAGTTGTTTCCTGGCTGATCGACAGCTTGGGCTCGACCCCTTGACGGTACAGGTGGCTGGTCAGCGCCTGCAGAACGTCGTCCGCCGGCAGTAGCGGCTCATCACTGCCGATGGCGACCTTCAGATCGACCTTCAGGGCCGCGGTGTTGCCGTTGTCGATGACGAAGGCGGGGCGGTCGGCGAACAGGTGCTGGCTGGCCGCTGTCAGGTCGGCTGCCGTGCTGTTGCCGGTACGGTGGTAGGTGGCGACCAGGACCCTGCCGTCGCACTTGCTGGATTCGAAGAGCCAGCCCTGGATCGACAGCGACAGTACCCCCGTTGCCTTGCTACAGGCGCGTAGCATGTCCTCGAGGTCAGGCATGAGCGTCCAAGGCTTCTGCAATGACGCCAGGTCCAGCGGCTGCTTGGCCTGGGCGTTCTTCTCGGCCAGCTCGGCGAGGTGCCTCTGCTCCTCGAGGAGCGCGGCTTGCCTGGCGAGCTCTTCCTGGTGGGCATTCCATAGGTAGTAGGCGGTTAGCGACCCACCTACCACGCAACCGAGCAGGGCCACTGCCGTCCACTCCCTGGCGGACAAGCCGAAGGTGAGTTGCCGGAGGCGGTAGTCGCGCCGCAGGCGCTTCGGCGCGAGCAGTTCCTCGATGTCGAAGTCCTTGACGGGGAAATCGAACCCTTCGGGAACGAAGACCTGTGCGTTTCGCAGCACGCCGCGCGTAGAGAGCTTCCTGACCCGGTCCCGGGCCTCGTCGAGGGTGGTGACGACATCCTGCCCGGGGACAATCGCGCCATCGAGCGTGGCGACCAGCGCGTAGCGGTCCTCCTCGACTTTCCAGCAGGCCAGGAAGTCGCCGTCGAACTGGCCTGAAAGCGCCGAGGCCAGGGAGTACATGCCCTTGACTGCGCCTTGCGACTTCGAAACGAAGCCGGCCTGGATCACCGTCGGCGAATGGCGGATGGCAACGATGTCCAGATGCTCTTCCTTGCCCAGCTTGCGCGCTTCCTTCATGTACTGCCGCTGGCTGGACAGCGGCCGCCAGAACAAGCCGCTGACGAACTTGTTGCCGTGGTAGCTCAGGATCGAGACGTCTGGTCCACGTCTGCCGAGGTCAGGCTTCTCCATGGTTCAGCCCAGCACGACGGGGGTGATCAGCACCACGATGACCTCGCGCTTGGTATTGCGGGTCAGCCCGCCGCCAAGCCCGAAGAACCCAGCGTCGCCGGTGCCGACCTTGTTGGTGTCCTCGGTGGTCTGGTCGAAGCCGGAGAGTACCAATGTCTCGCCGCTGCGCAGGCGTACCTTCTGGTCGAACAGTTGTATGTCGTAGCTCGGGAACTGGGCTTTGGAGTCCCCGCTGGTCTGCATTTCGAACGTCGGCCGGGAGGTCATGTTGATGTTGATCTTCAGCAGCATCTCGCCGCTTTCCATCACGAACGGCAGCAGGCTCATGTTGTAGCCGCTGGTCACGGCGCCCGGGATCAGCGAGGTGGTACTGCCGACCTGGGCGACGTTGGAGATCTGGCTGGAGGCCAGGTAGCTGTCGTAGCGGCCGATCTGGATCGGCGCCGACTGGAGGTTGAGCGTGGTCACGGACGGGGAGCGGACGGTCGAAACGCGGCCCTGCTGGGCCAGCGCCTGGACCATGGCTTTGGAGCCGGCCCAGGCGCTGTTGGCGGTATCCAGGATGCTCACGGAGCCGGAGATCGCACTTTGGTCGATGCCCGGCATGGTGTTCTTCAGGCCGATGCCCCACTTGTTGTTGAGCGACTTGTAGACCAGGTTCCAGTCGATCCCCAGTTGATCCTTGTCGGTCAGGGCGACCGAGAGCACGTTGACGTTCAGCAGCACCTGCTTGGTGATGCTCTCGTTCTCCCGGTTGACCAGCTGCTGGACACGGTTGAGGACCTCTGGTCGGTCGGTGACGGTCAGGGTACCCGTGGCACGCGACAGCGACATGCGTCCCATGCTCGGCGTCAGCATCGAGTTGATGCTGTTCTCGATGTCGCTGAGGATCGATGTCTTCAGCTCCGAACTGGTGGTCTGCTTGCTGCCGGAGTCGCCGCTGATGCCGGAGCTGCCATTCTGTCCGGTGGATCCGGAGCCGTCCCCGCTGATGCCGGCGGCCGTCGTCATACCGGAACGCACGGTGGAGTCCACCGTGTTGACGTCGTCGAAGGCGTAGATGCGGAAGGTCCGAGTGTCCAGGTAGTAGAACTCGACCCGTTTCTCGGTTGGGTTGTAGCGCCAGGACACGCCGGCGCGGGCGGCGATGAGATCGAGGAACCCGCTGACTTTGCCGTTCCATTTGATGTTGTACAGAGACCGCGGGCCGTAGGACCCGAAGCTCGACCCCATGCTGCCGCCGGCACCGAGCGACATGCCGTTGGCGACGGAGGCAGGAAACAGCATGGTGGCCATGTCCTGGCCGCCTTGGATGGGCGGCGGGGCGTTGCTCGCGCGCTGCTGAGGTTGCACGGCGAAGGCGGCCGGGTTCAGCGCGTCGGGTGTGATACTGACCGCCATGTGGCATTGGTTGATGACTTCCTGGGCGGCCTCCTGCAGCGACGCTGCGCCTGCAGGGCGCCACGTCACGATGCAGTCACTGGACAAGGTGTGAGAAACGCTCAGGGGTTTCGTGCTGACCCAGGGTTTGTCGGAGAACACCACCGTATCGCGCCGATCCGGTCGGGTGTTGCGCACCTGGGCGGCGATCGATGACGCGGAGTCTGCTGTGGCTTCGACACGATCAGCCGACTCGTTCACCCGCGTGACTGAGCAACTGGCCAGTGCGGGGATCAGGAGGCAAGGCAAGAGGTTCTTCAGGGGGGCACGCATCAGTTCTTGCGCTCCTTGATGATGATCAGGGACTGCGGGCGGCTGGCGTTCACCAGGAAGGGCCGTTCGGCAGCGTCATACAGGGGGAACAGCTCGGATACCGCGTCCTCGAAGGAGCCGTGGAAGGTCAGAGGAGCCTCGATCGGATAGTTGAGATCCTGCGGCTCCCAGCGGACGGTCCAGCGTGCGCGCTTTGCCCAGGCTTCCAAGGTGTCGCGCAGGGTTGATCCCGTCTCGGCTGACCAGGCCTGTGCCAGCGGCCGGCTCGGTTCCGTCGGCGTGAGCACCTTGACCGGTGGGGCGGAAGCCACGGTGGGTGGAGTGGGCGGCGTGGACTTCACGGCGGAGGCCGCAGGCTTGGTCGGTGCCGAAGCCGCGGGAGGAGAAGAGGGGTGGCCATCCTTGGCCGGTGCGGCTGGGGGGAGCACAGTGGTGGATTCAGGCTTCTTGGCCGGAGCGGGACTGGTTGTGATTGGCGCCGGTGTCGGCACCGAGGCGACCACGACGGGCGACTCCAGCGTGCTGACTTTTTCCGTGGAAGAAGGTTGCGCTACCGCCGCCGGAGTTGGGGCAGCGAGCTTCGCATACAGTTGCTGGACCGGTTTCGGCCTCGGCGCCGGGGGAAGTTGATAGCCCGGGCGCAGCACGAAGCAGACCTGCCGCGCG
>NZ_KV800268.1:34460-45565 GCF_001810205.1 Pseudomonas sp. HMSC076A11
CCTCGTCGACCTTAACCTGCCAAGCTGGGCCGGAGAGGACCTGGAGGGTGTTGCGCAGGGTCATCGGGCCGAGCTTGTACTGAGCCGCCGGCAGTGGCCGGGTGTAGAGGATGTTCACATGACCGGCGTCTGCCGGGCACAGCGAGTAACCCGAGCGGCTCATCACGTACTGCATGGCGTCCTTGACGCTCGGGTTCATGCTCGACGGGATGGTTACGTCGATGATCTGGGCCATCAGGTCGCGTTGACCGGCACCAGGCTGGGTGCTGACCAGGGTGTAGCGCCCGTAGCGCACTACGGGCTCTTTCTCCGGCTGCACACCGTTTGGGTACAGGTCCGGAGAGAGCAGGTCTGGATTGCGGCTGCTGTCGAAGGCGGGCCTGGCCGGCTCGGCCTTGTGGGTCGTGCAGCTGGCGAGCAGCAGGCACAGCGTGAGAGTGGTCGACTGCCTGGTCATTGAGGCCCCCTTTGATGATGGGCACACAGTGGCAGGCCATTCGCCATGCTTCAGCAGGAAATACTCGGCGGAGGATCAGGGCTTTTTTATCCAGTTAGGCTTGCGGCTAAAAGCGCGCGGTTTCCGTCGAGCAGCTCGGGCTCGATGAGGTCCTGGGCAACCTGGCGTTTCGCGTTGAGCAGTTGCCACAGTTGCTCGTCGATCGTGGCCTCGACCAGTGGGATTTTCACCACGACCATGCGGAGCTGGCCGTTTCGGTACGCGCGGTCTTCGGCTTGTTCCTGCTGACCGGGAGTCCAGGGCAGGCCGAGGAAAAACACGTAGTTCGCCGCAGTGAGGTTGTTGCCCGTCCCTGCGGCCGCCGTAGTGCAGATGAACACCCGGCAGTCGGGATCCTGCTGGAAGCGATCGATCGCCTTCTGCCGCTTGGTGAGAGAGTCATTGCCCACCAGCGTGACGCAGCCGTGCCCGGCCTGCTCGCAGAGTTCCTTCAGCGCAGCCACGGTCGGCTTGAACTCGCAGAACAGGATCACCTTGTCCTCTGCGTCGAGCTCGCTCAACAGGTCCATTGCCACGCGAACCTTCACCGTTTCCAGGTAACGCCGCAGCGCGCCGAGTCGCGCGAAGACCGGTCGGTCCTCGAGGCGCAGCACGTCGTATTGCTGGCGTTCCTCGGTGGAGAGGGCCACCTTCAGCAACTGCCGCTGCTTGCCCTTGAGGCTGGGCAGCACATCTTTGCGCCTGCGCAGCATCCAGTCACCCAGCTCCGCCCGCAGACTCTGGCGGAACTCCGGGTTGCCGGCGAAACGGTCGCAGAACTCTTTCAGCGGCAGTTGGCCGATGGGGTGGCCTGAGAGGCGCAGCAGGGTGTGCAGCTCGGTCTCGCGGTTGAGCACCGGCGTGCCGGTAAGCAGGTAGCGGTTCGGCACTTGGGCGGCAATGTCGAAACCGTGCCGCGTGCATTGCGCCGTCGGTTCCTTCATCCGCTGCGCCTCGTCGATGACCATCACGGCGAAGCGCGAAGCGTTGGCGACGAAGGGGCTCAACTGCTCGTAGTTGACGAGGATCCACTGCGCCTCTGGGGTGTCCTGCTGAATGGCCACGGTGGCCGAGGGATAGACCTCCTGGATCTCCCGCTGCCAATTGATCAGCAGGGTGGCCAGGGTGATGACCAGAATTGGTCTGCCCGCCGCGCGGATCGAAGCGGCGATGACCGCCTGGCGGGTCTTGCCCAGTCCCATGTCGTCGGCCAGTAAGGCGCTGGTCCTCTGCAGCAGATGAGCGATGCCGTCAGGCTGGTGGGCCAGTAGTGAGTAGCCCTGAAGCGCCACCTCTATATCAGCCGAGCTGTACTCGGTGCGCTCGATCTCCGGCACCGCGGCGAGGTAGATGTCAGAGGCTGACTCGTCCTCCAGGGATGGCGCTGCCGGTTCCTGCTGTGGACCGCCGATGCTCATGCTGGGCAGCTCGGTCGACGGCGCGAAGCTGCCGTCGCTGAGCAGCTCCTGGACAGTATCCAGAATCTCGAATTGTTCCTCGGCGAGGCCAAGCTCCAGAATCAGGTTGCTGCGAAGCAACTCAGGTGTGGCGTCGATGCGCCAGGAACTCGATGGGTGCAGGAACACCCCACGCATCCGCCGAGCCACCGCCACCACACCAGGATGGAACTCGCCTGACAGTAGGACGCCGCCCTCGGCCAGGGGCGCGATGCGCAGCAGCAGCCCCCAGGTGAAGGCCTGTCGGTCAAGCGAGGCCTGCGCGGATTCGACCAAGCAGCTGAACTCCCGCCAGGACTGGGAGTGAAGACCTCCAGCAAGCTCGGCGAGACGGTTGTACAGAGTGTCCAGTTCAGGCAGCAGCTTGCCTTTGGGGACCCGCCAGTAGCGGTGCAACGGATGCTCCCGGGCGCTGATGAAGAAGCCGGACAGCTCCAGCAGCGCGCGGTTGCTGCCTGCGATGTAGGGGATCTTCAAGCCGAAGTCGTAGCCGTCGAAGATCGCCCGCTGCAGAAGCGTCGAAGGTGTCGCGGAGGTACGGTTGATCAGGCGTGGACGGTTCATCGGTCTTCCAACTGAGTGAGCAGCCACTTCGCCGTGGCTTCGGCGAGGCCCGCCTTCCAGCGACCATTGGCGAAGCGCGTCATGTGGACGGTCATGTCGGGCCAATTCAGGTTCGTCGCTATGGCTCCAGAGCGAATTCGTTCCATGAACCAGCGGTATGCCTGGCCGGCAGGCGAGTCGGTCGGCACGGGGGCATTATCGAATTCGCGCAGTTGCACCGTGGAAAGGTGCTTGGGATTCCAAGGCCTACCTATAGGCTCGCCATGCTCACGCCTGAGCTCCAATTCGGCAGAGGCCAGCGGACGACCAGCCTCACGTACTGAGAGCAGTCGGCAGTCTCCTCGGTAGGCGGCCTGGTCGTAGCTATCGATGCAATGTGCCAGAGCGATATGTTCGGCATATAGGTCGGCAGGACAGCGGAGCTCGACGATCTGCAGGCCATTAGGGCAATCGACAAGGCCGACAGGCAGCATTCCCTCCCAGGTGGTGTACTCGTCGGTGTCGACCAGATCGGGCAGGCTGCTCTGCACTGCGGCACGCAGCTCCCTCTGGACCTGGTGGTAGTCGTCCACCAGGTTGCCAGCCTGTCGATAGGTACAATGGCCCAGATACGCTTTCAGGGCGCTGCGCGCCTGCCGAACAACCTGTGAGTTCCCCTGGTCGAGGGCGGAATAGAACTCCTTGATGTCGCTCAGCCGTGCAGTGATTGCAAGCCATGCCGGATCCTGCCAATCCGACGGGCAGCCGTTGAAGAGACGGTTGTAGTCGGGCTTGGCATTGTGAATTTGCCAGGGGATCGCATTGTAGGCGGCATAGAATGCTGTCCATTGAGCGCGAGTGATCGGCCGCCGGTTACCTAGTGATGCAGCCAGTAGGAGAGCATGCCATCCCGAATGTCGGCCTTCCCGTTTGCGATGGAAGAGAGCTCCTCCCGCATGGCCGGGACTGACGTGACTAAGAAATCGAATCGAGGCCCGCGGCGCCTGAAATAGCCAGGCGAAAAAGTTGATGACCGAAATCCCTTCGTCCGCGACCTGCCCAAGAATACGGCCCATATCGAGGTACAAATCGCATGGCATGGCGGCGGCCTGCGGTCGTTCACTATCAATCAGGGAAAAGGGGCAAGGAAGGTAATGGTGGATGCTCTCGCCGTTGTCATTGGTCATCGTGTAGGGCCAGACTCCCTCCTCGCAATCCACCAGTAGCGGTGTCAAGACCGGCTGAGCCTTCAGCATTTGCAGTCGGCGCACCTGGTTGCCTTGAGCCAGCCAGTTGTAGAGCTGGGGCGAGAGGCACCGAACCGAGCGGATGGCGAACAGCAGGTCTTGGTCCAGGACCTGTCTGAAGGTTCGCAAGACCGCTCCGATCTGCTTCAAGTAGAACTGGTGCCTTGGCGCGTAGTAGCGCTTGTTGCTGTGGCTCGGATACACGAGGCGATGCGGAAGTCCGAGGTCGTCCCTGGCCATCTGAGTGGCTAGGTCGTGCGCTCGCTTGGTGTATGAGCTGAGTACAGCAACTGCGTCGTCGAACTTCTCAAGGCGCTGTAACAGCTTCAACGCCCCTGCCGGGGACGGCGTGCTTGCCGGGACACGATGGGCAGGCTTGCACTCCCACGCACCGATCAGTTGACCGTCGAACACTTGGAGTAGTGGCCCTGCACGCATGATGGTGTAACGAATACCGTTGTCCGCAGCGACGGTGATGCACCAGCATCTGGTCGCAGAGGTGCTGCGCAGGTAGTGACGGATGAACTTTGTCCGAGCTGTCCCAGCGAGGGAGAAATGCGTTGCCCAGGTGTTTGCAACGGCGAGCTGACGCTCGCTGTAACTGGCCAGAGATGGATCCGGCAACTGCTCGGTAGGGGATGCGTTATCGAGTGGTGGCAAGCGCTTGCTCCTGTGTAAGCGAGTAGCACTGTGGCCGGTTGGTGTGCTTCGGATCGATGGGAAATGTTCAGCACATGCAGGCTGTATTTCTGGACTCTACCAGATTTGAAATATCAGATAGAGGCTAAATACCACTACCAAGAGCAGTAGGCACGCGATAGCAGAAATTATAGCTTTCATGACTGTTGCCTTCATAAGAAGCCCCCGACAGGCCGGGGTGCGGGGCCAAGTCTGCCGGGGGCGGGGAACACGCTGGGGATATACGGCGTGTCCAATTGAGTTTAACTGGACGCGCTGATGATGCAAGGTTGATCAGGCATTCAACCTGAGATGAGTGTCTTCAGCTTTTGATGGTGTAGCGCACACCCTTGTCAGCAGCGACGGTGATGCATCAGCAGCGGGTCATAGAGGTGCTGCACAGGTAGTGACGGATGAACTTAGTTCAGGCTGACCCTGCGAGGGAGAAATACGTTGCCCAGGTGTTGGCAACGGCGAGCTGATGCTCGCTGTAACGGCCCAGAGATGGATCCGGCAACTGCTCGGTAGGGGAGGCGTTATCGAGTGGTGGCAAGCGCTTGCTCCTGTGTAAGCAAGTAGCACTGTGGCCGGCCGGTGTGTTGCGTATCGACCGAAAATGCTCAGCCCGGTTTGAAAGTATTTCTCTTTCTTATGAGGCGGGGTTGGTGAGGAGGATGGTGACGGGCATGTGAACTAGCTGTGATAACTGCACAGCTCTGAGGTAGAAATTATAAGTCCCGCATATGCGGGACTTATTAATTGGTGCTAACAGCCCTACAGAGCTTGCACTTGTTCGGCCTGCGGGCCTTTGGCGCCTGCGGTAACGAAGAAGCTTACACGCTGCCCTTCGTCAAGGGACTTGTAACCGCTAGCTTCGATCTGTCGGAAGTGAACAAAAACATCTGCGCCGCTTTCCGGGGTGATGAAACCGAAACCTTTAACTTCGTTAAACCACTTAACAGTACCAGTTTGGCGAGTTGCCATGATGTATATCTCCAAAATTTGAGAGTGCGCAGGTTCAAAGCCTGGCTAGAGCTGAATGCAGAGAGAAGACAAACCGAGGAGATGAGGATCGAACAGACTGAACATCAAGGCGGGACGCTAAACTGGGCACGCAGTAGAGACCACCATACAGGTTTCGGTGAGATTAGATAGCTTTCATTTTACCGAGGTGAGAAACCTGACGGACGGCGGCCACGAGTGGAAGCTAGAGAAATTGCCTGAAAACGACACAGGCAACACATGTTGCCTGCTCTTTTTCCGGAGTATCCGTGGCGCCGCGAATACTACCTATAGCCCGCGCGGGTTGTCGAAGTCAGGCCGGCCGCTCTTGGTGGGGTAGCTAACCTTGCACCCTGTTGTTCGATAGCCGCTGCAACCCCAGAAGTCGAAGCCGCCCTTGCCGGCTTTCTTGCGGTGAACCAGGGGCAGACCGCACTTGCCGCAAAGGAAGTCGTCGGACGGTGCCGAGGAGACATTGGCGGTGGAGCTTGCGCGTGGTTCGTCCTGTGCGCTGGGGAGCGCGCGGAGTGTCTGCAGCTCTGTCTGTAGTAGCTGGTAGAACTGCTGGACCACGTTCATGTAGGTGTCCTCGCTGTTGGCGATCCGGTCCAAGGCGACCTCGAGGTTGCGGGTGAAGTCGAGGCTGAGGAAGCTGAAGTTGTGCTCTAGGAGCGCGATGGTGGCCTCGCCCAGCTCGCCGGGGACCAGGCTTCGCCCCTTCATCTGCACCTGGCCCTTGTCGATGATGTTCTTCACGATCGAGGCGTAGGAGGATGGCCGACCAATCCCGCGGCGCTTCATCTCGCCCACCAGGCTGGCGTCGGTGAATCGCTTGGGAGGGGTGGTTTTCTTCTCCAGGACTTCGCCGCTGTAGACCTTGAGTATCTGGCCTGGCTCCAGCGCCGGGATGGGGTTTGAAGGCGTTTCGTTCTTCTGCTCCTCGGCGTCATCGCCCTGCAGCAGTTTTCGCCAGCCAGGCACGTTCAACAGCTTCCCTTTGGCGCCGAAGCGCAGCGGCTTTTTGTCGGGGCCGACGCCCAGGAGGGTGATGGTTCTCACTGCGTACACGGTAGCTTCGATCTGGCTGGCAAGCGCACGAACTCGAATGAGCTGGTACAGGGCCTGCTCATCAGCAGTTTCACCGGCGGTAGCGGCCGTCCAATCGGTGGGGGTGATGGCGGGGTGGCCCTCTTGGGCGTCCTGGTCAGCCTTGAACATCCGCTGTTGCTCAACACACTTCAGCCCCAATGCCTTGGCGACAGCACGGATATCCGGCATGGAGTCCTTCGAAATATTGGGGTTGTCCGTCCGGTGGTAGGTGATGAGCCCCTGTTCATACAGCCGCTGGGCGATCTTCATCGTCTTGTCGGGTGACCACTTCAGCGCATTCCCGGCGGCCATCTGGAGCGAGGAGGAGATGAACGGTGCCGGAGGCGTATCGGTTTCTTCGCCATCGATGCAGGTCTCGACGATGACATTGCGTATAGCCCCCACCAGTTCTGCGAGTTGACGATCCTGGACATACGGGAACTCCTTGCTGGCAAACGTGGGCACTGGATCCCACTCCGCCTTCCAGGTGCGGCCGTCGCTGGGCGAAACGAAGGCCAGTTCCACCCCGAAGTGCTTGATTGCTGTGAAGGCGCGAATCTCCCGCTCTCGCAGGACCACCAGGTACACCGCGACGGACTGCACGCGCCCGGCGGTGGTTGGCCTGCCCATCACGCGCCGCAGCTCTGGCGTGACCAGATACCCCACCAGGCGATCGATGACGCGACGGCATTCCTGCGAGGCGACCTTCGGGAGGTCCAGACGGCGCGGCGAGCTGAGCTCGGCGCTGATGCACGACTTGGTGATTTCCTTGAAGGCAACGCGCTTGTAGTTCTTGATCCCGGCAGCCTGGAGGATGTGCCAGCCGATGCTTTCGCCTTCGCGATCCGGGTCGGATGCGACGTAGATTTCCACGGCTTTCTGCCGCAGCTCCTTCAGCCGTGCTACGGTTTTTTCCTTGCCTGAGAGGATCTGGTAGTGCGGTTTGAAATCCTGGCCCACGCCGACGGTGAGCATCTGCGGATCCTGGCCGTGAACGGGTAGGTCTCTGATATGACCGGCAGTCGCTTCGACCTGCCAGGTCACGTCGGGACGAATCGAGGGGAGAAGGGATCTCAGCTTTTTCAGCTTGCCCGGGGCTTCAATGATTACGATGTGCATCGGCGGAGTCTCTCGGAACAGTCGGTCGAACTGTCGCGATCAGAGAGCGGGCCAACAATGCGAAATGGACGGTGCGTTGTTGCAGTTTTCGGGAGGTATTGAAAGGCAGGGACAATCAGAAGTCGAGCTGCTGTTGCTGCTCCTGGGCAAACCCTTTCAACCAGGACGCCCGCATCGCAGGATGACTGTAGGGGCAGTCGAACACCCGTAGCCCTTTCCGCGCGGCCTCAGCACCAATAGCCCGTACAGTCCGGTGGGGATCGTTGAAGTGTCGTCTGTCCAGCTTGTCGGTATCGGTCGCTCTCTTTGACACACTGCACCTCGTAATATTAAGACCGGCGTTTAACTGTCGCGTCGGCAATGCGTTGGGCCGTCCGTATGAAGGCTGCGCGAACTTCTTCCTCCATAAGCACCATGCACTCCAGTACTAATATCTCGTCGGCGCTGAGCGGAGGCCTGGTCAACTTCTCTGGGCAATGCGTGCCTGCTTGGTCACCTTTCCTGTTCATGGCGGAGTTCCTGTCGGGCGAGTATTTGTAGAGGTTGCGGGCGGCGAAGAGTAGTGCTTGCCACCCGCAGCTTCACGAATGGGCGGCCAAAAATTAAGCCGCCTGCTACATGGGGATGTCGTCGTCGAAGGCGCTGTCGTAGTCTTGCTGCGATTGCGCATCCTGCTGAGCAGGTTGCTGCGGGACGTTCCGAGACTGTTGATGCTGGGTCGATTGGCCGTTGGTAGACGGCAACAGGGTGACCTCGGCCAGGCGATGCGGAAGGATGGAAATGCGCGAGGCTTCGACCTTCAGCGCCTGGACTTCTTCGCCTGACTCTTTGTCCGGCCAGCGGTCCATGATCGCCCTGCCTTCGACCTTGACGCGCATACCTTTCGTGAACAGTTCGGCGAAGCGCTGGGCATCCTGATGCCACCATTCGACGCTGCACCAGAAGCCGCCGCGATCCTTGTAGCCACCTTGGCCATCGGGAATCGAGTTGTCGAACATCACGTTGAGACGCAGCAACTGCCGCGGGGGATTGTTGCCGTTGGGGAAGCTGCGGTGCTCCGGCGCCGAGCCGATGTTGCCTTCCCAGAAGACGGGGGTAGCCATGATGAATCTCCAGTCGGTTGAGTAGGGGGTTAGTGGGTGGAACGTGGTTTGAAGGGGGAGCGAGTGGCGCGGCTGGCCACGTACCCGAGCAGTTCACGGGTTTGCCGAGACGTTGCAGCCAAGGTGTTGGCCATGTGCTCCTTGAACACTTCGCTGGCCAGCTTTTCGACGCCACTGTCGTAGAGGGAGTTGAACAGCAGCTCCGCGTCATGAGCGGAGCGCAGCAAGCCGTAGAGCAGATCCTTGGCGATGGAAGAGCCGGCCACGCTGGGCAAGGACTTGGCGGCCACACCTTCACCGATGATCTGACCCTGGAGGAAGTTCAGGGCCTGCTTGATCTGCTCGGGAGTCGCCGCGTCCAAGGACTCGACGGCCAGGTAGTTGCATACGACCTGTTCTGTCCTGGGGCGTGCCGGCTCGCCGAGGGTGTGGTCGCGCATCAGGTCGAGGGTCTTGATGGCGAACTGGAGCAGGTGGTTGTGGCTGAGGATCTCGGGTTGCTCGATGAGCGCCTGTTCCATCTTGTTGAAGGCGTTGATGTAGGCCTCCTTCCACCGGGCGGCCTCCTTGCCGGTGAATCCCATGCAGAGGAAGGTGAAGCCGTCGCGGGTCATGCGGAATGCGGGTTCCTCCCGCTTGGCCCCTTTGGGCCCCAGCACGGTCTGGATCGTGGGCGCAAAATTGCGCTCATGAAACTCCGTCGAGCAATCCAAATTGCGGATCGCGCGCAGAACATCCTTGTGCTGCTTGCCGAAGTGTTTGGCGACGTCGAGGCTGGTAGTGGTGGGTTTGCCGCCGGTGATCTCGACGCTGACCTCGGTGGAGGGCTGGGTATTGGTGTTGGAAACGGCCTTGTTGCTGATGTTGCTCATGTTCTCTCTCCGTTGGTGATCGTTTCGTCGAAGGTAGAGCGGTACAGCTACATGCCCACCGAACCAGGGCGGGTCTGACTCTGCTGCAGTCGGCCCATGAACTCGGCCTCGGCCTGGCCCATCTTTTCCGCGCACTCTGCGGCCTGCTTGCCGATGGAGTGGATCAGGCTGATCTGCATGTTGAGGGTGATGCGCTGCAGCTCCATCTCGTAGAGGTCTTGCAGCAGGTATTCCGGGGTCTTGTCCTGGCGCAGCATTTCCGTCCACACCCCGACGCCCATCCGCCGAGATGCAATGTTCTGCCAGCGAAGAAAGGTTGTGCGGGCGGATGTGCGCTGCTCGATGAGTCGGGTGGGCAGTAGAGTGAAGGGTGGGCGACGAACCTGGGCCAGCAGTCCCTGGGCAAGTTCCAGTAATCCCTGCTCCAGGGCTTCGCACTGTTCCGCCAACTGGGCCAGCTCCCCCTTACCTTTAAAAGGCTTTAAAAGGCCTTTTAGTGAGGCACTGTGTTGCAGCGCCTGGAAGGCAGTTTGTTGCAGTGGGCGGAAGGCACTTTGTTGCAGAGCTCCTTGCTGGTCCTTATCGAGCTGCCGCATTCCGATCAGTCCTCGAGCTCGACACGGTCAGCGTCATCATCGGCATCACTGTCAGAGCGGCCCCGGGTGATCGGCGGAGCGAAGTTCGAGCGTCGGGTGCCCTCCAGGATGTCCTGCGGGATCTCGCCGAACTTCTCGTACATCTTCCGCGCGGCTTCGGCGCGAGCATTGTTTGCGGCGAAGTCGTCGCGAGTGGTGCCCGAGAACTGGTAGCTCTGGGCCAGACCAAAGAGGCTGCGCAGCACCGACGCACCTTCGTCGAGCCAGACCTCCATGTCGCGGCGACCGACCAGCCCGACGTGCTGGGCCAGCAGGATTCGACGGGCGAGTTCGTCGTAGTTGGTCAGGAGATAGACTGCCTTGAAGCCGAGAGGGTTGGAGATGAACAACGGGACCTTGACCGGTGTAACGGACAGGTTCTCGGAGATATCGAGGGTCGCGGGCAGCTTGGCCATGACGTCATCCAGTCGCTGGTCGATGGCCTTGAGTGCGGCTTGGCAGCTCTCGACTTTCTCTTCGATCTGAACCAGCCACCAGTCGGAGTACGGATCGTCCTGTGCTGCCCCGCGGTGCATGCGATTCACGTATGCGCAGAAGCCGGAGAGGCCGAGGATGCTGTGCTTGGCATCCGACTTCTGCCTGCCGGTCCAGATGCGGGCGGCGTGATAGGTGTGAAGCGTCAGGGCGACATCGCTGCGGAGAGAGCCGATCTGAAGCCGATGGGTTTCAGCCATGGTGCAGTGTTCCTATATAGGGAAGGGGTTCGGCCACATCGTGCTGATCGGGGTAGGAGCGCGCAGTAGGAAATACATGGTTCGTCGCTGGGGAATTTCCCATGGCGAATCGGAGCAAGGCACTCAGCTCGCTGTCGGCGCCGAAGTCAGTTCCTAGTGAAGTGGTTCC
>NZ_KV800269.1:0-26333 GCF_001810205.1 Pseudomonas sp. HMSC076A11
CCTGGCGCAGGACTTCGCGGGGGTCGGCGAAGAACGGCTCGCCTTCCAGTTCGTGCATGGTCATCAGCAGTTGCGCGGTCGGGCGCTTCTGCCAGGGTTCCATGGAGAGGGTGCCGGGGATCGGGTAGCAGATCCGGTCGGCGTCGCCGATGTCGAGACCCAGGCCGGTACTCTCTACGGTGGAGCCGGTGATATCGAGGGCGAACAGGGAAGCGGGGAGATTGATACCTTTTTCGAAGACTTTGTTCAGACTGTTGCGTTCGATCCGCTTGCCGCGAACCACGCCATTCATGTCTGCAATAAGGAGGTCGACGAACTGGACCTCGGGATGTTCCTTGAGGAACTCGCTCGGTTCAGTGAGCTGAACGGCACGCTGGGGTACCGACATGATGCAACACCTTTTTTGTTAAAAATTTCAATCATGCGGGGGGTAGGCTATGAGTCAATCCGAAAGCCTGTGGGATGTCAATAGCCGCCAAAAACGCCCTCTTGTGGGGCGTTGAGGCCGTTTTCAGGGCGTTTTCGCCGGACGAAAAGCCGAAAAAAACCTCGCGTCGAAGGGTGTTCAGGAGTGCGTGTTCAATTTTTTACAGGCCTATTGTGTAAAAAAATGAACAACGCTAAGCTCGGCCAAACCCCATAACATCTACAAACAACGGGTGTCTCATGTCTCGCCTGCCGTTAATCGGCGTCACCGCCTGCACCAAGCAGATCGGTCTTCATCCCTACCACATTGCCGGCGACAAATATCTGCGTGCCGTCGTCAACGGCGCTGGCGGTATCCCGCTGATCATTCCTGCGCTGGGCGAGTCGATCGACCAGGCAGCCCTGCTGGACAGCGTCGACGGCTTGCTCTTCACTGGCTCGCCGTCGAACGTCGAGCCCCGTCATTATAGTGGACCGGCGAGCGAGCCCGGCACCCTCCACGACTCCGACCGCGACGCCACCACGCTGCCGCTGGTCCGCGCCGCCATCGACGCCGGCATTCCGGTCCTCGGCATCTGCCGCGGTTTCCAGGAAATGAACGTGGCTTTCGGCGGCAGCCTGCACCAGAAGGTGCACGAGGTCGGAACCTTCATGGACCACCGCGAGCCGGCCGACCAGCCGCTCGAGGTTCAGTACGCGCCGCGCCATGCCATGCATGTGCAGCCGGGCGGAGTGCTCGCCGGCATCGGCTTGCCGAGCGAGTTCCAGGTCAATTCCATCCATGGCCAGGGCGTTGATCGTCTGGCGCCGGGCCTTCGAGTAGAAGCACTGGCGCCTGACGGGTTGGTCGAAGCCATCTCCGTAGAAGGTGCAAAAGCCTTCGCTCTTGGTGTGCAATGGCACCCGGAGTGGCAGGTTCTGACGAACCCCAACTATCTCGCTATCTTCCAGGCTTTCGGTAAGGCCTGCAGCAAGAGGGCGGGGCAACGTTGAGTCCGGCTGTTGGGGCCGGACTCTCAACCCTGAGGTCTTTATGACTACCAAGTTAGACCAGCTGACCAGCTGGCTGAAGGAACGCAAGATCACCGAAGTGGAATGCCTGATTTCCGATCTGACAGGCATCGCCCGCGGCAAGATCTCGCCGACCAACAAATTCATCGCGGAAAAGGGCATGCGCCTGCCGGAGAGCGTTCTGCTGCAGACCGTCACCGGCGACTACGTGGAAGACGACATTTACTACGACCTGCTCGACCCGGCCGACATCGATATGGTCTGCCGCCCGGACGAGAATGCCGTGTTCCTCGTCCCCTGGGCCATCGAGCCCACCGCGATGGTGATCCACGACACCTTCGACAAGCTCGGCAATCCCATCGAGCTGTCGCCGCGCAACATCCTCAAGCGCGTGTTGAAGATGTATGCCGACAAGGGCTGGCGGCCGATCGTGGCGCCAGAGATGGAGTTCTACCTGACCAAGCGCAGCGACGACCCCGACTATCCGTTGCAGGCCCCGGTGGGCCGCTCCGGACGCCAGGAAACCGGGCGTCAGTCGTTCTCCATCGACGCCGCCAACGAGTTCGACCCGCTGTTCGAGGACATGTACGACTGGTGCGAGGCCCAGGGCCTTGACCTGGATACGCTGATCCACGAGGAAGGCACCGCGCAGATGGAGATCAACTTCCGTCATGGCGACGCCCTCGACCTGGCCGACCAGATCCTGGTGTTCAAGCGCACCATGCGCGAGGCCGCGCTCAAGCACAACGTCGCCGCGACCTTCATGGCCAAGCCGATGACCGGCGAGCCGGGCAGCGCGATGCACCTGCACCAGAGCATCGTCGACGTGAAGACCGGCAAGAACATCTTCTCCAATGCCGACGGCACCATGAGCGAGCTGTTCCTGCACCATATCGGCGGCCTGCAGAAGTTCATCCCGGAAGTGCTGCCGCTGTTCGCGCCCAACGTGAACTCGTTCCGCCGCTTCCTGCCCGATACCTCGGCGCCGGTGAACGTCGAGTGGGGCGAAGAGAACCGTACCGTCGGCCTGCGCGTGCCGGACTCCAGCCCGGAGAACCGCCGGGTCGAGAACCGTCTCGCCGGCGCCGACGCCAACCCTTACCTGGCGCTGGCTGCCAGCCTGCTGTGCGGCTACATCGGCATGGTCGAAGGCATCAAGCCGAGCGCCCAGGTCAAAGGTCGCGGCTATGAACGCCGCAACCTGCGCCTGCCGCTGACGATCGAAGCGGCGCTGGAGCGCATGGAGAACTGCAAGCCCCTCGAGCAGTATCTCGGCAGCAAGTTCATCAGCGGCTACGTCGCGGTGAAGCGTGCGGAGCACGAGAATTTCAAGCGGGTAATCAGCTCCTGGGAGCGGGAATTCCTCCTGCTTTCCGTTTGATCCTGACCGGGGGCGGCCGGCGTGGTCCGCCGCTCCCGGACAGTCTTGAATAGAAGAGGTGTGACATGAACAGCCAAATCACCAACGCCAAGACCCGTGAGTGGCAGGCGTTGAGCCGCGACCACCATCTGCCGCCGTTCACCGACTACAAGCAGTTGAACGAGAAGGGCGCGCGGATCATCACCAAGGCCGAAGGCGTCTATATCTGGGACAGCGAGGGCAACAAGATCCTCGATGCGATGGCCGGCCTCTGGTGCGTCAACGTCGGCTACGGCCGCGAGGAGCTGGTCCAGGCCGCCACCCGGCAGATGCGCGAGTTGCCGTTCTACAACCTGTTCTTCCAGACCGCCCACCCGCCGGTGGTCGAGCTGGCCAAGGCGATCGCCGACGTCGCTCCGGAAGGCATGAACCACGTGTTCTTCACCGGCTCCGGCTCCGAGGCCAACGACACCGTGCTGCGTATGGTCCGCCACTATTGGGCGACCAAGGGCCAGCCGCAGAAGAAAGTGGTGATCGGCCGCTGGAACGGCTACCACGGCTCCACCGTCGCCGGCGTCAGCCTGGGCGGCATGAAGGCGTTGCATGAGCAGGGTGATTTCCCCATCCCGGGCATCGTCCACATCGCCCAGCCCTACTGGTACGGCGAGGGCGGCGACATGTCGCCGGACGAGTTCGGCGTCTGGGCCGCCGAGCAGCTGGAGAAGAAGATTCTCGAAGTGGGCGAGGAAAACGTCGCCGCCTTCATCGCCGAGCCGATCCAGGGCGCCGGCGGCGTGATCGTCCCGCCGGACACCTACTGGCCGAAGATCCGCGAGATCCTCGCCAAGTACGACATCCTGTTCATCGCCGACGAAGTGATCTGCGGCTTCGGCCGTACCGGCGAGTGGTTCGGCAGCCAGTACTACGGCAACGCCCCGGACCTGATGCCGATCGCCAAGGGCCTCACCTCCGGCTACATCCCCATGGGCGGGGTGGTGGTGCGCGACGAGATCGTCGAAGTGCTCAACCAGGGCGGCGAGTTCTACCACGGCTTCACCTATTCCGGTCACCCGGTGGCGGCCGCCGTGGCCCTGGAGAACATCCGCATCCTGCGCGAAGAGAAGATCATCGAGAAGGTGAAGGCGGAAACGGCACCGTATTTGCAGAAACGCTGGCAGGAGCTGGCCGACCACCCGTTGGTGGGCGAAGCGCGCGGGGTCGGCATGGTCGCCGCCCTGGAGCTGGTCAAGAACAAGAAGACCCGCGAGCGTTTCACCGACAAGGGCGTCGGGATGCTGTGCCGGGAACATTGTTTCCGCAACGGTTTGATCATGCGCGCGGTGGGCGACACTATGATTATCTCGCCGCCGCTGGTGATCGATCCGTCGCAGATCGATGAGTTGATCACCCTGGCGCGCAAGTGCCTCGATCAGACCGCCGCCGCCGTCCTGGCTTGAGTCCCTGAGCGGACTTTTGCCAGACTGCGCCAGTGCGTTGGCCAGGCTCACCGGGTGGTGACGCGATCGGTTGCGCCACCGCCCGGATACTTCAACAAAAATGGAGCTACCCCGCATGATGAAACGTTTCGGTAAGACCCTGCTCGCCCTGACCTTGGCGGGCTCTGTGGCCGGTATGGCGCAGGCTGCGGACAACAAGGTGCTGCACGTGTACAACTGGTCCGACTACATCGCGCCGGACACCCTGGAGAAGTTCACCAAGGAAACCGGGATCAAGGTCGTCTACGACGTCTACGACAGCAACGAAGTGCTGGAAGCCAAGTTGCTGGCGGGCAAGTCCGGGTACGACGTGGTGGTGCCGTCCAACTCCTTCCTCGCCAAGCAGATCAAGGCCGGGGTCTACCAGAAACTCGACAAGTCCAAGCTGCCGAACTGGAAGAACCTGAACAAGGACCTGATGCACACCCTGGAAGTCAGCGACCCGGGCAACGAGCATGCGATTCCCTACATGTGGGGCACCATCGGCATCGGCTACAACCCGGACAAGGTCAAGGCGGCCTTCGGCGACAACGCGCCGGTGGATTCCTGGGACCTGGTATTCAAGCCGGAGAACATCCAGAAGCTGAAGCAGTGCGGCGTCAGCTTCCTCGACTCGCCGACCGAGATCCTCCCGGCGGCCCTGCATTATCTCGGCTACAAGCCGGACACCGACAATCCCAAGGAACTCAAGGCGGCCGAAGAGCTGTTCCTGAAGATCCGTCCCTACGTCACCTACTTCCACTCGTCGAAGTACATTTCCGACCTGGCCAACGGCAACATCTGCGTCGCCATCGGCTACTCCGGCGACATCTACCAGGCCAAGTCCCGCGCCGAAGAGGCGAAGAACAAGGTCACCGTCAAGTACAACATTCCCAAGGAAGGCGCCGGCAGCTTCTTCGACATGGTCGCCATTCCCAAGGACGCCGAGAACACCGAGGGCGCCCTGGCCTTCGTCAACTTCCTGATGAAGCCGGAAATCATGGCCGAGATCACCGACGTGGTTCAGTTCCCCAACGGCAACGCGGCGGCCACCCCGCTGGTGTCCGAGGCGATCCGCAACGACCCGGGCATCTACCCGAGCGAAGAGGTCATGAAGAAGCTGTATACCTTCCCCGACCTGCCGGCCAAGACCCAGCGGGCGATGACCCGCAGCTGGACCAAGATCAAGTCCGGCAAGTGATCCGCGAGGAGCCCGGCGGCGCCTGAAGCCGCCGGCGCTCCGGCACGAGAGAACCGGAACGCGGCCGGGTTTCCTCCGGCCACGCTCCCCTGCGAAGAGGTTCGACTCTTTTGCCCGTTCGTCCAGACGCTTCCTCCTGGGGGCCCGACGACCGGACGCAGTATCGACGACGAAGACGCTGCCATGGGCGCTGCGCCAATCTGCCGCGCCGGGGCCGGTCGTGTCGCTCGCACCGGGGCCGAGGGCCCGGAAAACCTGAAACCAACACGCCGGTAGGGAACCCAGCTCACTCATGTTTCCCGGCGGAATCGTCGGGTTGTCATGAAACCCGAGTGATCTGGGCTTACATCGGCACTTGAAGAACACGGGTCGAACAGGCAGGGTGCTGCCGTGAAAAGGCCCGGAACAGGAGTCGGACATGCAACATTCCATTGGCAAGACACTGCTGGTAGCCGCTCTGGCTACGGCGATCGCGGGCCCCGTGCAGGCGGAGAAGAAGAGCCTGCACATCTATAACTGGACCGATTACATCGCTCCCACCACCCTCAAGGACTTCACCAAGGAGAGCGGGATCGACGTCAGCTACGACGTCTTCGACTCCAACGAGACCCTCGAGGGCAAGCTGGTCTCCGGCCACTCCGGTTACGACATCGTGGTGCCGTCGAACAACTTCCTCGGCAAGCAGATCCAGGTCGGTGCCTTCCAGAAGCTGGACAAGAGCAAGCTGCCGAACTGGAAGAACCTCGATCCGGCGCTGCTCAAGCAGCTGGAGGTCAGCGACCCGGGCAACCAGTACGCGGTTCCCTACCTGTGGGGCACCAACGGCATCGGTTACAACGTGGCCAAGGTCAAGGAAGTCCTCGGTGACCAGCCGATCGACTCCTGGGCCATCCTCTTCGAGCCGGAGAACATGAAGAAGCTCGCCAAGTGCGGCGTAGCCTTCATGGACAGCGGCGACGAGATGCTGCCCGCCGCCCTCAACTACCTGGGGCTGGACCCCAACACCCACGACCCGAAGGACTACAAGAAGGCCGAGGAAGTCCTGACCAAGGTTCGCCCCTACGTCAGCTACTTCCACTCCTCCAAGTACATCTCCGACCTGGCCAACGGCAACATCTGCGTCGCCTTCGGCTATTCCGGGGACGTCTTCCAGGCCGCTGCCCGCGCCGAAGAGGCCGGCAAGGGCATCGACATCCAGTACGTGATTCCCAAGGAAGGCGCCAACCTGTGGTTCGACCTGATGGCGATTCCCGCCGATGCCAAGGCCGCCGATAACGCCTACGCGTTCATCGACTACCTGCTGCGTCCGGAGGTGATCGCCAAGGTCAGCGACTACGTCGGCTACGCCAACGCGATACCGGGGGCCCGCCCGCTGATGGACAAGAGCGTCAGCGACAGCGAGGAGGTGTATCCGCCGCAGGCCGTGCTCGACAAGCTCTACGTTTCCGCCGTGTTGCCGGCCAAGGTGCTGCGCCTGCAGACCCGTACCTGGACCCGGATCAAGACCGGCAAATAAGTTCAAATTCCGCCCGGTAGCGTGACCGGGCTCAACGACTTGGGAGTTGTGGTAATGGCGATAGCCTCCGGTGCCTACAAGAAAGCCCTAGAGGGCAACCAGCAGCCGAAAGAGGTGCTGGTAAAGATCGACCGGGTAACCAAGCAGTTCGACGAGACGCTGGCGGTGGACACCGTGTCCCTGACCATCAACAAGGGCGAGATCTTCGCCCTGCTCGGCGGCTCCGGTTCGGGTAAATCCACCCTGTTGCGCATGCTCGCCGGTTTCGAGCGGCCCACCGAGGGGCGGATCTTCCTCGATGGCCAGGACATCACCGACCTGCCGCCCTACGAGCGGCCGATCAACATGATGTTCCAGTCCTATGCGCTGTTCCCGCACATGAGCGTGGCGCAGAACATCGCCTTCGGCCTCAAGCAGGACGGCCTGCCCAAGGCCGAGATCGACGAGCGCGTGGCCGAGATGCTCAAGCTGGTGCACATGACCCAGTACGCCAAGCGCAAGCCGCACCAGCTCTCCGGCGGCCAGCGCCAGCGGGTGGCCCTGGCCCGTTCGCTGGCCAAGCGGCCGAAGCTGCTGCTACTCGACGAGCCGATGGGCGCGCTGGACAAGAAGCTGCGCTCGCAGATGCAACTGGAACTGGTGGAGATCATCGAGCGCGTCGGCGTGACCTGCGTGATGGTGACCCACGACCAGGAAGAGGCCATGACCATGGCCCAGCGCATCGCCATCATGCACCTGGGCTGCATCGAGCAGATCGGCAGCCCGATGGACATCTACGAGACCCCGGCGAGCCGCCTGGTCTGCGAGTTCATCGGCAACGTCAACCTGTTCGACGGCGTGCTGGTGGAGGACGTGCAGGACCATGCGGTGATCGCCTGCCCGCAGCTGGAGAACCCGATCTACATCGGCCACGGCATCAGCACCCGCGCCGAGGACAAGCGCATCACCTACGCGCTGCGGCCGGAGAAAGTGATGATCAGCGCGCAGAAGCCGGACAACCTGGAACACGCCGGGCACAACTGGGCCCAGGGCACCGTCTACGACATCGCCTACCTTGGCGGCCACTCGGTGTACTACATCAAGCTGGCCTCCGGGATGATCGTCCAGGCCTTCATGGCCAACGCCGAGCGCCACGTCGCCCGGCCGACCTGGGACCAGTCGGTGTACATCAGCTGGTACGACGACAGCGGCGTGGTACTGCAGTCATGAAATTCGCCAACAGCCTGAAAAAGCGCATGCCCACCGGGCGGCATGCGGTCATCGGGGTGCCGTTCCTGTGGCTCTTCCTGTTCTTCCTGCTGCCCTTCGCCATCGTGCTGAAGATCAGCCTGGCGGAAGCGGACGTGGCCATCCCGCCCTACACCGAGATCTTCGCCTACGCGGACCAGCAGTTGCAGGTGCTCCTCAACCTTGGCAACTACCTGATGCTGACCGATGACCCGCTCTACATCGATGCCTACCTCGGCTCGCTGAAGATGGCCTTCATCAGTACCCTGATCTGCCTGCTGGTGGGCTACCCGATGGCCTACGCCATCGCCCGCTCCAGCCAGTCCTCGCAGACCGTCCTGCTGCTGCTGATCATGATGCCGACCTGGACGGCGATCCTGATCCGGGTCTATGCCTGGATGGGCATCCTTTCCAACAACGGCCTGCTCAACAGCGTACTGATGGGGCTGGGGCTCATCAGCGAGCCGCTGACCATCCTCAATACCAACATCGCGGTGTACATCGGCATCGTCTATTCCTACCTGCCGTTCATGATCCTGCCGCTCTACGCCAACCTGGTGAAGCACGACCCGAGCCTGCTGGAGGCCGCTTCCGACCTGGGCGCGCGTAACTTCACCAGCTTCTGGAAGATCACCGTGCCGCTGTCGAAGAACGGCATCATCGCCGGCTGCATGCTGGTGTTCATCCCGGCGGTGGGCGAGTTCGTCATCCCGGAACTGCTCGGCGGCCCCGAGACCCTGATGATCGGCAAGGTGCTCTGGCAGGAGTTCTTCAACAACCGCGACTGGCCGGTGGCGTCCGCCCTGGCGGTGGTGATGCTGGCGATCCTGATCATCCCGATCATCCTGTTCAACAAGAACCAGGCCAAAGAACTGGAGGGCAAGGTATGAGCCAGCACAGCGTATCCCGCTCCGTATCCCGTTCAACAGGCTCTCCATCCAGAAGCGTGGCCAAAGAACTGGAGGGCAAGGTATGAAGCGCTGGAATTTCTCCAACGTCATGCTGATCGTCGGCCTGCTCTTCATCTACCTGCCGATGCTGATCCTGGTGATCTATTCGTTCAACGCCTCCAAGCTGGTGACGGTGTGGGGCGGCTGGTCGGTGAAGTGGTACGTCGGCCTGCTGGACAACACCCAACTGGTCAGCTCGGTCGGACGCTCCCTGGAGATCGCCTTCTATACGGCGTTCTCCTCGGTGCTCCTCGGCACCCTGGCGGCCTTCGTCCTCACCCGCATCCCGCGCTTCCGCGGTCGTACGCTGTTCGGCGGCATGGTCACCGCGCCGCTGGTGATGCCGGAAGTGATCACCGGCCTGTCGCTGCTGCTGTTGTTCGTGGCCATGGCGCAACTGATCGGCTGGCCGCAGGAACGGGGTATCGTGACCATCTGGATCGCCCACACCAGCTTCTGCTCGTCCTACGTGGCGGTGGTGGTGTCGGCGCGCCTGCGTGAACTCGACCTGTCGATCGAGGAAGCGGCGATGGACCTGGGCGCCAAGCCCTGGAAGGTGTTCCTGCTGATCACCATCCCGATGATCGCGCCCTCGCTGGCGGCGGGCGGCATGATGTCCTTCGCCCTGTCGCTGGACGACCTGGTACTGGCCAGCTTCGTCTCCGGCCCCGGCTCGACCACCTTGCCGATGGAAGTGTTCTCGGCGGTACGCCTGGGCGTGAAGCCGGAGATCAACGCGGTGGCCAGCCTGATCCTGCTGAGCGTTTCGCTGTTCACCTTCTTCGCCTGGTACTTCACCCGCCAGGCCGAGGAGCGGCGTCGCCGGGCGATCCAGCAGGCGATGGAAGAGACCGCGACCGACTGGCAGAAAGGCTCGCCGACCCCGGCCTGAGCCCTCCGCCGAAAAGAAAAGGCCACCTGCGGGTGGCCTTTTTCATTGGCGCGTCGGTGGCGGGAAATGCCTGGCTACGCTCCGTAGGGCGACGCCCGAGGCGTTATCCGCCGATAGCCCGTTGTATCCGGCGGACAACCACCATGCGGCTACTCGCCCGACCCCACGCCGGCCGGCTCAGCGCTTCGGCTCCAGCACCAGCACGCCCTTGCTGTTCGCCTTCACCTCGTTTTCCTCGTAGTGCTGCGGCAGGTAGTGGCCCTCGATGTAGGCCTCGGCCTGGTCGTCGTAGTGGCCGTCGAAGGGCACGCCGCTCTGCCCGACCGGGTTGATGCCGAGGCTGTGGGTCGGGTCGGCGAAGTCCACCAGGCGCCGGGTCGATGGACCGTAGGTGACCGCCCAGGGGGCCGGGCCGATCTTCGCCGACAGATTGTTCGGTACCTCGTGGGTGCCGGGGGCGGCGAACGGACCGACGTTGAGAAGGCGCTTGAGCAGCGCCTGCTGGCCCAGGGCGTGCTCGTGGGTCAGGGTATGCGCCTTGCCCCACAGCCAGCCGGACGGGTCGTTGCCGAGGGTGCTGCGCAGATGCGCGAGGGAGGCGTTCCAGGCGGTCCTGACGATATCCGCGCGGGTTTCCCGGTGTTCTGTGCGGCGGTCGTCCCACCAGGGCGAGTCGGCGTCGCCAGCCAGCCGAGGCAGCGCGCTGTCGATGGCGCGGGTGGCGATCAGGCTGTCGAAGAAGGCATCGCCCAGTTCGTCGTGCAAGGCGCCCTCGGCAATCTGGAACAGCAACTGGTTGAACAGCGTGGCGGCGGTCGAGTCGACCGGGTAGTCGCCCTTCCAGGCCGCCAGTTGCTCGACCAGGCGCTTGCCTTCGGCGTCGTCGACCACCTCGCGCAGGACCGGCAGCAAGGGTGCGAGCAGGCGTGGCGCGTAGCCGGTGCGATTGCCGAGTTGCAGCGCGCGGCTGTTGTCCAGGTTCCATTTGGTGCCGCGGTCGGCCAGTTGGGTATCCAGCCACTGGCCGCGGTCCGCCAGGTTGTAGTAGCCGGGAATCGGCCGGCCATTGGCCGGGACCGGCTGGAAGTTGGCGGAGACGATATAGCCGCGCGCCGGGTTTTCCTCCTGTGGGTTGTCGGCGAACGGATAGAAGCCGGACTTGTCCGCCTCGCCCTTGCTGCCGTCGAGGATGAAGCTCGGGTTCACCCCCTCCGGCCGCTTCGGCAGGGCCGCCGAGGCCCACCAGCCGATATCGCCGGCGGCGTTGGCCCAGACCAGGTTGAGTCCCGGCGAATGGATCTTCGAGGCCGCCGCGCGGGCCTTGGCCAGGGTATCGGCGCGATTCAGCTGGTAGAAGGCGTCGAGCACCGGGTTCTCGGTCTCGAGGAAAGCCCACCACATGGCGATCGGGGTCTTGCCGGAGCTGGCGCCGAGCGCGTCGTTGACGATCGGACCGTGGGGCGAGCGGCGCAGGGTGAGCTTCACCGGCGCAGCGCCCTTGACCGCGATTTCCTGCTCCTCGCTCTGCAGGTCGACCCATTCGCCCTGGTACCAGACCTGGTTGGGGTTGTCCGGGTTGACCTTCTCGGCGACCAGGTCGAGGTCGTCGTTCTGGAACATCGTCAGGCTCCAGCCGAACGCACGGTTGTGGCCCAGCGAGGCGAAGGGGTTGAGCGCCTGGTGGTGGCCATAGAGTTCGAAGCCGGGCGCGCTCAGCTGGGCCTCGTACCATACCGCCGGCGCGGCGAAGCGGATATGCGGGTCGCCGGCCAGCAGGGGCTTGCCGCTGGCGGTGCGGCTGCCGGCGACGACCCAGGCGTTGCTGCCCTCGAACTGCGGCAGGCCGGCGTCCTCCAGGGCCTGCTGGCTGAGACGGGCGAGGGCGCCGAGGTCCTTCCAGTCGCCGGCGCCCAGTGCGCCGGAGGGCGTCAGCACGCCCTGCGGATGCCAGTCGAGATCGAAGATGCGCAGGTAGTCGCTGCCCAGTTCGTCGCGGATGTAGGTCAGCACCGGCTCGGTGCGGAAGGCGGCAGCGAAGCTGTAGGCCATGTAGCCGGCGATGCTCAGGGTATCTTCGGGGGTGAAGGGACGCCTGGGTATGCCCAGCAGATCGAATTCGAGCGGCGCCGGGTTGTTTTCCTGGAACTGGTTGACCCCGTCCAGGTAGGCCTCCAGCACTTTCCAGGGCTGCGACTGCTTGTCCTGGCGGGCGCTGTATTCGGCGGCGTGGTCGCGGATGCGCAGGGTGCGGAACAGACGGTCGGTATCCACCAGCTTGGGTCCGAGCACTTCGGCCAGCTCGCCGCGCGCCAGGCGCCGCAGCATTTCCATCTGGAACAGGCGGTCCTGGGCGTGCACGTAGCCGAGGGCGCGGTAGAGGTCGGTCTGGTTCTGCGCATACAGGTGCGGAACCCCGCGCTCGTCGTAGCGCACGTCGACCGGCGCCTGCAGGTGGGCCAGGGCGAGCGAGCCGTTGCGGAGCGGCTGCTTGGCATGGAGGTACCAGGCGCCGCCGGCAGCCGCGGCGGCGACCGCCACGGCGATCACGGTCAGGGTGCGTTTCATCGATCCTTTCTCCTTGTTGTAGTGCCGAGCATTCTGCGGATGCCGCCGGCCCGCGGCATTGACCGAATGCTCGGACCCTGGAAGTCTTTGGTCAATCGCGAGGAGCCGCCATGCAGGACGACCCGTCTACCAGCCCCCTGACCCATTCCGCCACGTTGCGGCGTCTGTTGTATGAAGCCCTGGACGCCCTCGGGCTCGACCCCACCCGCGTCTACCGCAGCGTCTACCGGCGTATCCCGCTGCCGCCGCCGACCCTGGGCGGCCGCCTGGTGCATGACAACGCCCCGTTGTTCTGGACCGAACTGGCGGCGGTGACCGGCGATGCCGACATCGGCCTGCACCTGGGCGAGGCAATGAAGCCGCGCCTGCTCGATGTGGTCGGCTACCTGCTGCTGTCCGCGCGCGACCTGGAGGAGGCGCTGCGCAGCTTCGTGCGTTTCCAGCACATTCTCTCCGGCGGTTTCGCCGCGCGCCTCGAGGTCGAAGGGGAAACGGCAAGGCTGATCCTCGACATCAACTACCTGGGCTATGCCTCGCTGCGCCAGCAGATCGAATGCCTGATGCTGCTGTTCCTCAAGCTGCTGGCGCTGATCAGCGACGACGAGTTCGTCGCCGAGCGCATCGAGTTCCGCCACCGAGCCCCGCCGCGGCTGGGCGAACACCGCCGGTTGTTCGGCAGGCTGCCGCTGTTCTCGCGGCCGCACGATGCCCTGGTGTTTTCCGCCGCCTTGCTGCGGCGTCCTTCGCGCAACGCCAATCCGGACATGCATGACGTGCTGACCCGCCACGCGGAAGAACAGTCCCGCGAACTCAGCGAGAACCGCTTGCTCAATCGCGTGCGCTACCTGATCGAGCTGCGCCTCGGGGAGGGCTATGGCTTGCGCCAGTGCGCGGCGGAGCTGAGCCTTGGCAGCGGTGCCTTGCAGCGTGCGCTGGCCGCTGGGGGAGCGAGTTTCCGGCAGGTTCGCGATGAGGTTCGCCGGCAGCGGGCGAGCGAGATGCTGTTGGCCGGTCGCGCCATCCGCGAGGTGGCCAAGGCTTGCGGGTTCGCCGAGCTGTCGCCGTTCTACCGGGCCTTTCGCCGCTGGCACGCCGCGCCCCCGGAGCAATACAGGGCGCGGCTGGCGAAGCGGGAAGAGGGTTACTCGACCAGCGGTACCTGACGGCCGATCTCCAGGGTGGCGATGGCGTCGAGCTGGATCTCGATCTGCAGGAAGCGCATGGCGCGCTTGGGCGAGACGTTCTTGGCGATGCGCTTGACGTACTTGTCGCGCAGTTCCAGACGGTCCTCCTGGAGGTCGTCGACACGCTCGATCAGCGTGCTCGCCTGGTCGTCGCTGACGTTGCCGCTGTTGTAGGCCTGGGCGTAGTCGAGCAGGAGCTTGAGGGTTTCCTTGCTGAGCTTGTCCGACTCGGTGCGGTAGGTGTTGTAGATCGGCCAGAACTTCTCGCCTTCCTGGTCGGTGAGGTTCATGTTGGCCTCGACGATGCGCTTGCGCTTGTAGTCGACGTCGGCCAGGTCGTTCTGGATCTGCGCCTGGTGCTCCTTCATCAGT
The DNA here is from genome assembly GCF_001810205.1 of Pseudomonas sp. HMSC076A11. Lineage (NCBI taxonomy): Bacteria > Pseudomonadati > Pseudomonadota > Gammaproteobacteria > Pseudomonadales > Pseudomonadaceae > Pseudomonas > Pseudomonas sp. HMSC076A11. The sequence goes on from NZ_KV800269.1 coordinate 14,180, forward strand.
TCCTTGCTGCTGGGCTGAGGGTCGTTCTGGGCGGCCATCAGCGGCAGGCTGACGAGGGCGAGCAGGGCGAGGGTGGGACGTAGGGACATGCAGCGACTCCTTGGTTCGGCAACGGCCCCTCGTGGGCCGACCCGGGCAGTGTAGCCGCTACGCCGTCCGGCGCCCCCTCCGGAAGGCCCGGTGTTGAGCCAGGTCAGCCTTTTCCCGGGGTCCAGGGGCAGTAGCAACCCACGGCGAGGGTATGGGTGGCATCCACCGGACGTCCCTGCAGCAGCGCTTCGAGGATCGGTTCGATGAAGCTGTTGCTGGAGGTGCATACCGCGCCCTCGCTATAGGGGCCGAAGTAGGCCAGGCGGCCGTCGCGGTCCCAGATCGCCACGGCCGGGCTGGCCGGCAACTGCTCGGAACCGGGTAGACCGGCGAGGGGGAGCAGGGCGGCCAGGTTGTCCGGCAGGCGGCCCTGGCTGCCAGGCTTCTGCAGGACATGGAACTCCACGCCCTTGCCGGCGAAGCGTTCGATCAGCTCGCCGAGGTGCTGCTGGTTGCCGACGTTGCAGGGGCAGGCCGGGTCCCAGAAATGCACCAGGCGGATCGCCCCCGGCCCGGCCAGCTCGGCCGGCAGGCGCAGGCTGTCGCCGGAGAACAGGGTGGTCTGCTCGCTGAACGGGCGGATGTAGCGGATCTCGAACCACCAGTAGGCGGCGAGCAGGCCGCCGGCCCAGAGCAGGCCGACCAGGCTGACGAGGAGCGTCTTGCGGCGGGGAGTCATGGCATTCACACGGAAAACGGGTGCCAAGCTTGCCATGTGTTCGCGCGCAGCTGAATATCCCTGGGTTTCGCCCGTGGCTTGGCCACGAATCGATTGCAGCCCGGAACCGCCGATGTCAGAAGCCTTCAACCCCGATTACCTGCGCCAGCACCTGCGACCCTTGGCCGCGGCCGAGGCGGACGCCGCCGTCCTCGCCTACCAGGCCTACTACGGCCTGGACCTGCGCTCCCGCCATCCGCGCCTGCAAGCGCGGCTCGGCAGCATGGCGGTCGACGGGCGCCGCCTGGCGGTGCAGGCCTGGCTGCTGCCGGAAGCGCGCGGCAGCCTGTTGCTGATGCATGGCTATTACGACCACATGGGACTGTATCGGCACGTGGTCGACTGGGCGCTGGGCATGGGCTTCTCGGTGCTCGCCTGCGACCTGCCGGGGCATGGCCTGTCCGAAGGCGAGCGGGCCAGCATCCGCGACTTCGCCGAATACCAGGCGGTGTTCAAGGGCCTGCTGGGCCAGGCTGCCGAACTCGACCTGGCGGCGCCCTGGCACCTCTGCGGACAAAGCACCGGGGGGGCGATCCTGCTGGACTACCTGCTGCACGGCGGCGAACGTCCCGAGCTGGGCGAGACGATTCTCCTGGCGCCGCTGGTGCGCCCGCGCGCCTGGGGCTGGTCGAAGCTCAGCTACCGCCTGCTGAGCCCCTTCGTCGACTCGATCCCGCGGCGCTTCTCGGAGAACTCCAGCGATCCGCAGTTCCTCGACTTCCTCCGCGAGCACGATCCGTTGCAGCCACGCACCCTGCCGACCGCCTGGGTCGGCGCGCTGACCCGCTGGGTGCCGCGCATCGAGCGGGCGCCTCGGCGTGCCCTGAGCCCCCTGGTGGTGCAGGGCGAGTCCGACGAGACGGTGGACTGGCGCCATGGCCTGAAGGTGCTGCGGGAGAAATTCGACGAGCCGCGGATACTGTTGCTGGAAGAGGCGCGCCATCACCTGGCGAACGAAAGCGAGGGGCTGCGGCGGCGCTATTTCGATTTCCTGAGCGACGCGCTGGGGGCCTGAGTTCCAGGCCCCGCGGCGATCAGGGGGCGACCGCCTGGTCCACCGCCAGGCCGGCTTTCAGCGCGGCCAGGGCCGCCTGGTAGTAGCTGCGGCCGGCCGGCGACTCGGCGAAGTTCACGTACTGGGTGAGTTCCGCGTCGGAGAGATCGCGGTAGACATACAGCAGGGTGTTCTCCAGGTCCGCGCCGATCTGCTGTACCAGGCGCTGGCGCTGGCCTTCCAGCAACTGGCCGGTCTGTCCGCCGCCAAGCAGGCCGGGGAGGCCCGGAAGCATCTGGCTGAGGCTGTCGGCGGCGACCCCGGCCAGGGCCAGGCTGACTTCCGCACCGGCCTCTCGGGCCGGAAGGACCTGGGCCAGGCGCTTGACCAGGGCCCGGCGTGGCTCGCTGGCGGTCTGCCGCGGCAGGCCGTTGCTGTGCTGGAGCAACTGGTCGCGGCGGGTGGCGAGCACCTCGGCGGCGACCACCTTGCGCCCCAGCGGCGACTCGAAGAAATTCAGCGGGCTGGCGCTGTCCGGCAGGTTCTCGCGCAGGCCGTTGAGGGCGCGCTGGTCGACTTCGGCCGGGGCGAAGCGGCGATTGCTGTTGTCCACCAGGGTCTGGTAGAGCGCGGGTGGCAGCTTGTCCTGGTAGCGCTTCTGCGCCGCGTCCAGGGCATCGCTGAAATGCGCGCGCTGGTCGGGCCAGCCAGCGGCCTGGTACAGGCGTTGATAAGGGTCGGCCAGGGCGGGCAGACCAACCAGCAGTAAAGCGAAGGCGAGCAAAGCGCGCATTGATACTCCTTTGGCGGCGAAAGCCTCGTCGTTCGGGTGGTGCCGTCCATGGGGCGCTATTGTCGACATGCGGCGGACCGCTTGTCGAGACACCGGGGCGGCACGCTACAATGGACAATGCACATCAACGTCAATCATCCACTCCTGCATCGCATCGTCGATGAACTGGTCGACCAGGGCTGGTCGCACCAGAGCATCTTCATGCCTGAGCGTCTGACCACCAGACTGGCCGAAGAGTGCCGCATCCGTGCGGTCGCGGGCGACCTGACCCCGGCGGCGATCGGCCGCGGCGACGGCCAGGTGATCCGCGAAGGCATCCGCGGCGACCTCACGCAATGGCTGGAGCCCGGAGAATCCGTGGCCTGCGACGAATACCTGGGGGTGATGGACAGCTTGCGCCAGGCGCTCAACGCCTCGCTGTTCCTCGGCCTCGAGGATTTCGAGTGCCACTTCGCGCTGTACCCGCCGGGCGCCTATTACCAGAAGCATGTCGATCGTTTCCGCGACGACGACGCACGCACCGTCTCCGCGGTTCTCTACCTCAACGATGCCTGGTTGCCCGAGCATGGCGGCGCGCTGCGCCTGCACCTGCCGCAGCGGCAGGTGGACATCCAGCCGACGGGCGGTAGCCTGGTGGTGTTCATGTCCGCCGGCACCGAGCACGAAGTCCTGCCCGCCAGCCGCGACCGGCTGTCGCTGACCGGCTGGTTCCGCCGGCGCAACGAATCCCTCCTGCAACTCTCCTGAACCCTCGGCGGCGTCGCCGCCTCAGTGACCCCAGACCTTGATCGTGCCGCGCAGGTCGGTGATGTCGCGCAGTTCGATGCGGCCGATCGAGTTGTCGCCGATGTACAGGTCGCTGGCCACCCGCAGGCGGATGCGCTGCGCCGGCAGACCGCTGGCGATCAACTGGTCGTTGATGGTGGCGAGGTCCGGCAGGCTGATCGCCAGTTGCTGCCCGCCGCCGCTGCCGGTGGTCACGTCCAGTGCCAGGGTCGGCTGCTCGACGCCGAAGATCGGCAGGCTCAGGCCGAGCTGGGCGGCACCCAGGGGGATGTTGCCGCCGCGCCCGTCCGGGCAGTCGCCGGCCTTCACGCAGCCGTTGTCGATCACCAGGTTGCGCAGCGAGAGGCTGCCGCCGTCGTCCACCCAGGCGACCCTGGCCGCGCCGGCGCGCAGGTCCAGGCGCAGGCTGATGCCGGCCTGGCCGGTGACCTGGCTGAGACTGTCGTTGTCCAGGGCCTCCATGGCCGCCTGGCTGGCAGCGCTGGCGAGCAACGCGGGGGCCAGGAAAAACGGTAGAAGCGAGCGGGTCGGGAGCATGACGGGCGGGTCCTTCGCGGTTGCGCGGGAAGCCAGTCTGCTCGGGGCGGCGGAGGTTCGCCATGGACCGCCCGCAGTTCTATCCTAAGGATCGGCAAGAAATAGCCCTGGTCCCCGCCATACGGGCGCTGGAGCACTACCGCGAGGCCTAACTCCGGTTGGGTCGAGGGCGGGTTTCCCCGGTGCTTCCCGGCTACTGTTACCGGGCGTGACCATCGGCGAGCGGCGGGCTACTCTGTGTGCCTGTCAAAGGGGTGGAGCATCCATGCAGAAGGTTCTGGTCAGCCGTTGCCTGCTGGGCCACCTGGTGCGCTACGACGGTGGCAGCCATGGCCCGTTCGACCTGCTCTCGCGCTGGCATGCGCAGGGGCGGATCGTCGCCCTTTGCCCGGAGGTCGCCGGAGGCCTGCCGACGCCCCGCCCGCCAGCGGAGATCCCCGGCGGCCAGGGCGGCGAAGTGCTGGACCGGCTGAACCGGGTCTTCACCGTCGACGGCGAGGATGTCAGCGAAGCATTCCTGCTGGGTGCGGAGGCGGCAGTGGAGCTGGTCCGCCGCCATGACATCCGGATGGCCGTGCTCAAGGCGCGCAGTCCTTCCTGCGGCAACCTGGAGAACTACGACGGGCGCTTCAACGGCAACCGGGTCGCCGGCGAGGGCGTTACCGCCGCCGCCCTCAAGCGCATGGGCGTGCTGGTATTCAACGAGGATGAACTGGACCGCGCCGCGGTCTGCCTGGCCGGCCTCGACGCCGGCGGCTGAACGCTCAGCGTCGCAGCGGCGCGGTCAGGCGGTTCTCCAGGGCTTTCTGCACACGCTCGAAGAGCGCCGAAAGCAGCCAGTAGATCCCGGCGGCAGCGAGATAGAGCGGCAGCGGCTGGAAGGTCTCGGCGATGACCTCCTTGGTCGCCAGCATCAGCTCGGTCACGGTGATCACGGAGATCAACGAAGTGTCCTTGATCAGGCTGATCAGGCTGTTCGACAGGCTCGGCACCGCCAGGCGCAGGGCCTGCGGGGTGATGATGTTCCACAGGGTCTGGCCCCAGGTCAGGCCGACCGAGAGCCCGGCTTCCCATTGTCCCTTGTCGATGCCGAGGATCGCCCCGCGCATGGACTCCGAGAGATAGGCCGCGACATTCAGGGTCAGCGCCAGGATGCCCGCGGTGACCGGGGTGAACTCGATGCCTACGCTCGGCAGCCCGTAGTACAGGACGAAGATCTGCACCAGCAGTGGCGTCCCGCGGAAGGCGCTGACGTAGACCGCGGCGATCTGCGAGACCACCGGCACCTTGGTCACCCGGACCACCGCGACGCTGAAGCCGAGGATCAGGCCCAGGACCATCGATACCGCGGCGAACAGCACGGTATACATCGCGCCCTGGAGCAGGAAGGGCCAGGCCATCCCGAGCAGCTCGACCAGGTTGGCGAGCCATTCGAGCAATTTCTGCAGCGAATTCATTCAACACTCCATCGACAAACACGACGGCCGCGTCCCTCGGACGCGGCCGCTTCCCCCGTTCGGGCGGGAACTCACTTCGGCGGCTGGCTGACGTCCAGGCCGAACCACTTTTCCGAGAGCTTGGCGAAGCGGCCGTCGGCCTTGATCTTCTCCAGCGCCGCGTTCAGCGCCTCGCCGAACTTCGGGTTGTTCTTCCGGTAGGGAATCGCCATGTTCGCCACCGGTCCCACCGCCGCGCCGGGCTTGACCGGGAGCTTGGCCTCGCGGATGGCGAAGGGGATCAGCAGGCGGTCGTTGAGCGCCGCGTCGATACGCTTGCTGGCCAGGTCCTGCAGGTATTCCGGGGCGCCCGGATAGGTGCGCACGTTGATCCCGGCCACCGACTTCGCCAGGTCGGCGTAGTTGGTGCCCTGGCCGACGCCGAGCTTGAGGCCCTTGAGGTCTTCCAGCGACCTGAACTGGCGGGTGTCGTCGGCGCGCACGATCAACTGGGCGCTGGAGATGGTGTACGGCTCGCTGAAGTCGAAGACCTTGCGCCGCTGCTCGTTCACCGAGACCTGGTTCAGCGCGATGTCGTACTTGCCGCTCTGCAGGCCGGCGAGGATGCCGCTCCATTCGGTGGTGACGAATTCCGGCTTGACCTCCAGCTCGGCGGCCAGCAGTTCGCCCAGTTCGGTCTCGAAGCCGGTGAGCTTGCCACCCTGCTTGAAGTTGAACGGCGGATAGGTGCCCTCCAGGGCGATGCGCAGGGCGCCGCGCTGGTGGACGTCGTCGAGCAGCTCGGCATGGGCCAGCGGGGCGGCCAGGGATACCAGCATCAGCAGGCGGGGCAGAAATCGCATGTAGTACTCCTCGGGTGGGAATGAACGTCGGTCGGGCCTATGCTGTTCGTTCAGCTTAGCCGGGCCCGCGTCCTGGACAATCGCGAACCTACTGGGTTGCATGCGGTCTTTCCAGGGGTTGCGGGCATTGACCCGGATTATGTGCGCGAGCGCCGCTCTACCACGGGCTTCGCAGTGGAAATCGCTGTGCCAGCGATGCCTTTCCCTGATTCGGAAGGCACGAAGAGTGCCGGGGAAATTCCGTCCAGTGGTGTTTCCCGGGTACTAACGGAAGTGAAAACAGGAGACTCCCATGAGAGTGACATTGCCTTGCCTCGGTCTAGCCGCCCTGATGTTCGGCGCATCCGCCAGCCTGATGGCTGCCGACCTGCCCCGGACGAAGGCGCCCGAAGGGGCGAAAGTGTATTTCATCACGCCGGCCGATGGTGCAACCGTCGACAAGACCTTCACCGTGAAATTCGGCCTGAAAGGCATGGGCGTGGCGCCGGCCGGCGTCGACATGCCGGATACCGGCCACCATCACCTGTTGGTGGACCTGAAGGAGCAGCCGGCGATGAACCTGCCGCTGCCGATGACCGACAACATCCGCCACTTCGGCAAGGGCCAGACCGAAACCGAGATCACCCTGCCGCCGGGCAAGCACACCCTGCAACTGCTGGTGGGCGACAAGAACCACGTGCCGCTGGAGCCGACCGTGGAGTCGGAGAAGATCACCGTTACCGTCAAGTGACGGAAACGAAAAAAGGAGGCCGCTGGGCCTCCTTTTTCCTTTCCGCCGGACGCTGCCTTAGAACAGCACGCGGCTACGGATGGTACCGTTGACCTGCTGGAGTTTCTCCAGGGCCAGGTCCGAGTACTCGGCATCGACGTCGATCACTACGTAGCCGACCTTCTCGTTGGTTTGCAGGTACTGGCCGGAAACGTTGATGCCGTTGTCGGCGAAGACCTTGTTGATCTCGCTCATCACGCCGGGGATGTTGGCGTGGATGTGCAGCAGGCGGTGCTTGCCCGGGTGCGACGGCAGGGCCACTTCGGGGAAGTTGACCGAGGACACCGAGGTGCCGTTGTCGCTGTACTTGACCAGCTTCTCCGCCACTTCCAGGCCGATGTTGGCCTGTGCCTCGGCGGTGGAGCCGCCGATGTGCGGGGTCAGGATCACCCGGTCCAGGCCACGCAGCGGGCTGGCGAATTCCTCGTCGTTGGATTTCGGCTCGACCGGGAACACGTCGATGGCGGCGCCGATCAGGTGCTCGTCCTTGATCGCGGCGGCCAGGTGGTCCAGCTCGACCACTGTGCCGCGCGCGGCGTTGATCAGGATGCCGCCCTTCTTCATCGCGCGGATTTCCTTCTCGCCGATCATCCACTGGGTGGAGGGCAGTTCGGGAACGTGCAGCGAGACGATGTCGGACATGCCCAGCAGCTCGTGCAGGCTGCCGATCTGCACCGCGTTGCCCAGCGGCAGCTTGGTCACGGTGTCGTAGAAGAACACCTGCATGCCCAGGGCCTCGGCGAGTACCGAGAGCTGGGTGCCGATCGAGCCGTAGCCGACGATGCCGAGCTTCTTGCCACGGATCTCGAAGGAATTCGCCGCGCTCTTGATCCAGCCGCCGCGATGGCAGGAGGCGTTCTTTTCCGGGATGCCGCGCAGCAGCAGGATCGCCTCGGCCAGTACCAGCTCAGCCACAGAGCGGGTGTTCGAGTAGGGCGCGTTGAACACGGCGATACCGCGTTCGCGGGCGGCGTTGAGGTCGACCTGGTTGGTGCCGATGCAGAAGCAGCCGACCGCGATCAGTTTCTTCGCGCAGTCGAAGACCTCTTCGGTCAGCTGGGTGCGGGAGCGAATGCCGATGAAGTGCGCATCGGCGATCCTTTCCTTCAGCTCGTCGCCGGAAAGCGCGGTCTTGAGGTACTCGATGTTGGTGTAGCCGGCGGCCTTCAGCGTGTCCACGGCGTTCTGGTGGACACCTTCGAGAAGAAGGAACTTGATCTTGCTCTTGTCGAGAGAGGTCTTGCTCATCTGCGTAAACCTGTTGTCCCGGAGGAAGTGGCTGGAAAGCGAACTGCGCGAAGCGGGTCCGGCCGGCGCTGGCCGGCACCCGCAACTCGGCGCCCAGAGGCACTAAGCGCGGGGGGCGTATGCTAGCATGTTCTCCCTTTTCCTTGCCCGGTTGCGACCTGAGTTGTTCTCAGGACGACCATGAATCATTTGAGAGTTCCCGAATGACCCGCGAAGCCCTGATCGAATCGCTCAAGCCCCTGGTCGAGCCTGGCAAGCTGCTCGACGACGCCGCCTCCCTGGACGCCTACGGCAAGGACTGGACCAAGCATTTCGCCCCTGCGCCGCTGGCCATCGTGTTCCCCAAGAGCGTCGAGCAGGTCCAGGCGATCGTCCGCTGGGCCAACCAGCACAAGGTCGGTCTGGTCCCGTCGGGCGGTCGTACCGGGCTCTCCGCCGCGGCCGTGGCGGCCAACGGCGAAGTCGTGGTGGCCTTCGACTACATGAACCGGATACTCGACTTCAATGCCTTCGACCGCACCGTAGTCTGCCAGCCGGGCGTGGTTACCAAGCAACTGCAGACCTTCGCCGAGGAAAACGGCCTGTACTACCCGGTTGACTTCGCTTCTTCCGGTTCCAGCCAGATCGGCGGCAATATCGGCACCAATGCCGGCGGGATCAAGGTCATTCGCTACGGCATGACCCGTAACTGGGTGGCCGGGATGAAGGTCGTCACCGGCAAGGGCGACTTGCTCGAGCTGAACAAGGACCTGATCAAGAACGCCACCGGCTACGATATGCGCCAGCTGTTCATCGGCGCCGAAGGCACCCTGGGCTTCGTGGTCGAGGCGACCATGCGCCTGGAGCGCACGCCGAAGAACCTCACCGCTATGGTCCTCGGCACGCCCGACTTCGACTCGATCATGCCGGTGCTGCACGCCTTCCAGAGCAAGCTCGACCTGACCGCCTTCGAGTTCTTCTCCGACAAGGCCCTGGCCAAGGTCCTGGCCCGTGGCGACGTACCGCGGGCGTTCGAAACCGACTGCCCGTTCTACGCCCTGCTGGAGTTCGAGGCGACCACCGAGGAAGTCGCCAACGAGGCGCTGGCCACCTTCGAGCACTGCGTCGAGCAGGGCTGGGTGCTGGACGGGGTGATGAGCCAGAGCGAGCAGCAGTTGCAGAACCTGTGGAAGCTGCGCGAGTACATCTCCGAGACCATCTCCCACTGGACGCCGTACAAGAACGACATCTCGGTCACGGTTTCCCGGGTGCCCGCCTTCCTCAAGGACATCGACGCCATCGTCGAGGCCAACTACCCGGACTTCGAGGTGGTGTGGTTCGGCCACATCGGCGACGGCAACCTGCACCTGAACATCCTCAAGCCGGAAAACCTCGGCAAGGACGAGTTCTTCGCCAAGTGCGCGACCGTCAACAAGTGGGTGTTCGAGACCGTCGAGAAGTACAACGGCTCGATTTCCGCCGAGCATGGCGTGGGCATGACCAAGCGCGACTACTTGACCTACACCCGCTCGGAAACCGAAATTGCCTATATGAAGGCACTGAAGGCGGTGTTCGACCCCAACGGGATCATGAATCCCGGCAAGATCTTCGCCGAGTAGCAGGTGTCGCAACGCAGAGGGCCGGTCATCCGGCCCTTCTCGTCTGTGGCGGGCGCCACGGATGCCTTTCCACCCGTTCAGGAGTCGGTAAATGAGTTACCAGCATCAATATATCGACGGCACCCCGATCCACTTCCCCCTGGGCAAGCTGGTCTGCGTCGGGCGCAACTACGCCGAACACGCCAAGGAACTGAACAACCCGGTTCCCACCGAGCCGCTGCTGTTCATCAAGCCCGGCTCCTGCGTGGTGCCGGTGAGCGGCGGGCTGAGCCTGCCGCAGGAGCGCGGCTCGGTACACTACGAGGCGGAAATCGCCGTGCTGATCGGCAAGCCGCTGTCGCGCAAGCCGAACCGCGAGGAGGTCCTCGACGCGATCTCCGGCTATGCGCCGGCGCTGGACCTGACCTTGCGCGAGGTCCAGGCGAAACTGAAGGAAAAGGGCCTGCCCTGGGAGCTGGCAAAGAGCTTCGATGGCGCCGGCGTGCTGTCGCCGTTCGTGAACGCCGACCAGTTTCCCGACCCGACCGACATCGGCATCCGCCTGACCATCAACGGCGAGGTGCGCCAGGACGGCAACAGCCGCGACATGCTCAATCCGATCGTGCCGCTGATCCAGCACATCGCCGGGCATTTCTCGCTACAGGCCGGCGATGTGGTGCTGACCGGCACGCCGTCCGGGGTCGGGCCGCTGAACAGCGGCGACGAGTTGCTGCTCGAATTGCCGGGCGCCAGCCGTTTCGAGACCCGCGTGCTCTGAACCGCTGCGGCCGCCGGGTGCAGCCGGCCTCCCTAGCGCCGGCAGCGGAAACGACTGTCGGTCGGCTGGCCGACGCTTCGATTGACAGGCCGGGGGCAATGCCCTTTCATGGCGACGCCCAAGAAAACACCTGGCCAAACAGTCGAGCCTCGCCCATGTCCCTTGCCTCCAAGCTTCCCCGTTTCCGCTGGCTGCTGCCGGCGTTCGTCGTGCTCGTCGGCGTGGTGCTGACCATCGTCATGCATTGGGACGATCGCGCCGGCCTTTGGTGGAAGGAAAGCCAGGCCAGCCAGCAGCAGCGCGACGAAAGCATCTGGCTGCCGGGCTATCGGGTGGTGATCGACGCCAAGCCGTTGCAGGGCCTGGAGGAGGAAGAAACCTCGGACCTGGCCTACAACCCGGCAACCAGGACCCTGTTCACCGTTACCGGCAAGCGGCCGCTGCTGGTGGAGCTGTCGCTCACCGGCGACGTGCTGCGCACCATCCCGCTGCTCGGCCTGAGCAATCCCGAAGGCGTGGCGGTGCTGGAGAACGGCAACGTCGCGGTGACCGACGAGCGCCGCAATACCCTGACCATCTTCCATGTCGACCCGCAGACCGCCGAGCTGAGCACCAAGAGCCTGGCCGAATTCCCGCTGGGCAATATCGGCAAGAAGAACAAGGGCTTCGAGGGCATCGCCTGGGATCCGCGCCAGCAGCGTCTGTTGCTGAGCAAGGAGCGCGATCCGATGACCCTGTTCAGCTGGAAGAGCGACGGCGGGCCGAGCCTGAGCGGGGCGATGACCGCGCTACCGAGCGACGACCTGTACATGCGCAACGTCTCGGCCCTCAGCGTCGACCCGCGTACCGGCCATACCCTGGTGCTGTCGGCCGAATCGCATCTGCTGCTGGAGCTGGACGAGAAGGGCGAGCCGGTCAGCTTCATCAGCCTGCTCGGCGGCTTCAACGGCCTGGACAGCAAGATCCCGCGCGCCGAAGGGGTGGCCATCGACGACGAGGGCACGATCTACATGGTCAGCGAGCCGAACCTGTTCTACGTGTTCCGCAAGAAGAGCGGCGAGCGCCTGGCCACCAGCGACGCCGATTAAGCTTCGCTTAAGCGCCGATTAAGCCTGGTTTCAGCAAGGCTTCGTAGCCTGGACCCATCGAAACCAACTACGAGGCGTTACCCATGAAACTTCGTCACCTGCCCCTCATCGCTGCCATCGGCCTGTTCTCCACCGTCCCCCTGGCCGCCGGCTATACCGGCCCGGGCGCTACCCCGACCACCACCACGGTGAAGGCCGCGCTGGAAGCCGCCGACGACACCCCGGTGGTCCTCCAGGGCACCATCGTCAAGCGCATCAAGGGCGACATCTACGAGTTCCGCGATGCCACCGGCAGCATGAAGGTGGAGATCGACGACGAAGACTTCCCGCCGATGGAAATCAACGACAAGACCCGGGTCAAGCTGACCGGCGAAGTCGACCGCGACCTGGTCGGCCGCGAGATCGATGTCGAGTTCGTCGAAGTGATCAAGTAAGGCCCTGAATCGAAACGGCCCGCCTCCCGGAAGAGAGGCGGGG
>NZ_KV800269.1:26433-39598 GCF_001810205.1 Pseudomonas sp. HMSC076A11
CGGGCCGTTTCGCGTTCCGACCGGGCGAAGTTGCGGGCGGGCTTACCGGTGAACCCCTTCGAAACCCTGTAGCACGTTCACCGCGTTGATCCCGATTTCCTCCACCGCGTAGCCTCCCTCCATCACGAACAGCGTGGCCAGGCCGAGCTTGCCGATGGCTTCGCCCATGCGCAGGTAGTCGGGGCTGTCCAGGCGGAACTGGGAAATCGGGTCCTCCTTGAAGGTATCCACCCCCAGGGAAACGATCAGGACGTCCGCCGCATAGGCCTGGATCTGCCGGATCGCCGCCTGCAGCGCCTGGCTCCAGGTCGCCCAGTCGCTGCCGGCCGCCAGTGGGTAGTTGAAGTTGTAGCCGGTGCCGACGCCGTTGCCCTTCTCGTCGGCGTAGCCGAGGAAATAGGGGTATTCGAAGCGCGGATCGCCGTGGATCGAGGTGAACAGCACATCGGCGCGGTCGTAGAAGATGTCCTGGGTGCCGTTGCCATGGTGGTAGTCGACGTCGAGGATCGCCACCCGCCCGGCGCCCCGGTCGAGGAAGGCCTGGGCGGCGATGGCGGCATTGTTGAAGAAGCAATAGCCGCCCATGTAGTCGGCCGCGGCGTGGTGGCCCGGCGGGCGACAGAGCGAAAATACCGAGCGCGCGCCGTTGGCGAGTTCGGACTGGCCGCTGAGGGCGACGTTGGCCGAACTGGTGATCGCCTGCCAGGTCCCGGCGGTGATCGGCGCGCCGGCGTCGAAGGAGTAGTAGCCGAGGCGACCGTCGATGTTGTCCGGCTCCGTCTGCCGCAGGCGCCGGGTCGGCCAGGCGATCGGCAGCATGTCGTGGCTGCGGCCGGTGGCCAGCCAGTCCTGCCAGGCGTTCTGCAGGAAACGCACGAAACCCTCGCTGTGCACCCGGCGGATCGGTTCCAGGCCGAAGTCGCGCGGTGCGCGGACTTCGCCGAGGCCGACGGCCTTCACGCGGTCGAGGACCATGTCGGCGCGGCTGGGTTTTTCGAAGCAGGGGGTGAACTGGCCGCCGATCAGTTCGTGCCGGCCGTGGTGCAGGCGATGGTCGTCGCTGTAGATGGTCAGCATGTCGGGCTCCCGGGCTCAGTTCTGTTCGGAGAAGGTCACGGTCGGCGCCTTGCGGCGGAAACCGCCGGTATGCAACGCCAGGTAGGCGAGGCCGGCGGCGAACCAGGTCAGGCCGATCACCAGGGTCAGCGCCGAGAGGCTGGTCCACAGCCACAGGGTCAGGCCCAGGCCGATGGCCGGCACCAGCCCGTAGCGCAGCAGGTCGCGCGGGGCGCGGCGGCCGTCGAGCAGCAGGTAGCTGCGGATCACCGCCAGGTTCACCGCGGAGAACGCCACCAGCGCGCCGAAGCTGATCATCGAGGCCAGGGTGGTGAGGTCGATGACCACCGCCAGCAGGGAAATCACCGAGACCACCAGGATCGCGATCACTGGCGTCTTGAAGCGCTCCGAGAGGCTGCCGAACACGCGCCGCGGCAGGATGCCGTCGCGGCCCATGCTGTAGAGGATGCGCGACACCGAGGCCTGCGAGGCCAGCGCCGAGCCGGCGGCGCCGGCGACGTAGGCGGCGGTGAAGAAGCTGGCGAGGAACTTGCCGCCGGCCGCCAGCATCACTTCGTTGGCCGCCGACTCGGCGTCCTGGAATACGCTGCCGGGGAACACCAGTTGGCTGAAGACCGCCAGCATGGTGAACAGCAGGCCGGCGCCGACCGTGGTGATGACGATGGCGCGCGGGATGTCGCGTTGCGGGTCGCGGGTTTCCTCGGCCAGGGTCGAGACCGCGTCGAAGCCGAGGAACGACAGGCACAGCACCGCCGCGCCGGCCATCAACGGGGCGAAGCCCGGCTGGCTGCCGTCGCCGACGAAGGGCAGGCTCAGGTCCAGCGAGGGGATGCCGGCCAGGTGCTTGACCGCCATGGCGACGAACACCACGGCGAAGACGAACTGGGCGCCGACGATCACGTTGCTCATGCCGGCCACCGAGCTGATGCCGATCACGTTGAGCACGGTGACCAGGCCGATCGCCGCGAGCACGAAGACCCAGGCCGGCACCATCGGGAAGGCGATGTTGAGGAACAGGCCGATGAGCAGGTAGTTGATCATCGGCAGGAACAGGTAGTCGAGCAGCAGCGACCAGCCGGCGAGGAAGCCGACGCAGGGGCCGAAGCTGAGGCTGGTATAGGAATAGGCCGAGCCGGCGATGGGATATTTCTTCACCATGAAGCTGTAGGAAAAGGCGGTGAAGAGCATCGCCGCCAGGGTGATCAGGTAGGCGCTGGCGGTACGACCGCCGGTGATCTCGGTGACTACCCCGTAGGTGGTGAACATGGTCAGCGGAACCATGTAGACCAGCCCGAAGAAGACCAGGGCGGGAAGCCCGAGGATGCGCCGCAGGCCGGTGCCCTGGGCGCTGTGGACGTACTCGGGGCGCTTGCCGCCGATGAGGATGCCGTTGTTGCGTTCGCTGGCCATGTTCCGTTCCTCGCGAAATGCCGTATCGATCCCGCAGGCGGCCGCTTGGGCGGACCTTTCCTGCGCCGGGTGAATGGACGGGCTAGTGGAAAACCGCTGGGGTTTCCGCCGGGTCGGTGGAAATGGCAGTGACGAGAGGGCGCGCGGCGTGTGCGGGCACGGGCGTTGGGGCGTCGATAGTGTTCATGGCGTTCTCAGGAAGCGTTCTTGTTGGATTTCTAGCTCGCGGTCGCGAGGTTCCCTTGGGCTCTGCCGGCGCCGTTTCCGCGGCTCCGGGCGACCCCTCGAGGAGGGCGCGGTTCGACTCTAGCAATCCGGTTTCGCCGGGGAGAACCCTGTAGACGGTCAAAAAGGGATCGAAATGGCCAAGCTGGCTGGCCGGCCAGCGCTGGCGCGAGCTGGCCGCCAGCGCCGCGTCGATCATTTCTTAAGCTTGGTCCAGACCTTGCTGCGCAACGCCAGGGCTTTCGGCGAGCAGAGCTTGAACGGCTTCAGGCGGTCGAGCTTGTCCTGCGGGGTGTTGATCGCCGGGTCGTCGAACAGTGCTTTCTCCATGAATTTCTCCGAGCCGACGATGGCGTTGTTGTACTTGGCGAAGTTGGAGGCGGCGGCGATGTTCTCCGGGCGCATCATCCAGTCGATGAAGACGTGGGCTTCCTTGACGTTGCTGGCGTCGCGCGGAATCGCGAAGTTGTCGATGAACAGCCGGATGCCTTCCTTCGGATAGACGTATTCGAGGCTGGCGCGTTGGGCGTGGGCGCGGTGGAAGGCGCCGTTCCACTGCTGGTGCATGGCGACCTCGCCGGCGGCCATGCGCTCGATGGTGCCGTCGCTGTTGTACATGGCCAGCGCCGGCTTTTGCCTGAGCAGCAGGTCGAGGACCTTCTGCGCTTCCCTGGCGTCCTCGGTGCATTCGTCGATGCCGAGGTAGTAGGTGGCGGGAATGAACAGTTCCTCGATGGAGTTCAGAGCCACCACCTTGCCTTTCAGCTCGGCTGGTGGTTCGAAGAACGGCTTCCAGCTTTCTTCCAGCCTGCCGCCCGGCACCTTCGCCGTATCGTAGCTGTAGCCGGTGGTGCCCCAGAGATAGGGAATGCTGTAGTCGTGGCCGGGATCGAAGCCAAGGGTCCGGAAGTTTTCCTTCAGATTGCCCAGGCTCGGCAACTGGCTCTTGTCGAGCTTTTGCAGCAGCCCCTCCTTGACGAATATTTCTATGAAACTGTCCGACGGCACCACCACGTCGTAGGCGCCGCCACCGGCCTTGAGCTTGGCCAGCAGCGTCTCGTTGCTGTCGTAGGCGTCGAGGGTGGCCTTGATCCCGGTGTCCTTCTCGAACTTCTTCAGTAACTCCGGCGGGTAGTAGTCCGACCAGTTGGCGAAGTGCAGGGTGCCTTCGGCGCGAGCCTGGCCGCCCAGGGCTAGACCGGCGGCGAAGAGCAGGGTGAGCGGTGTGCGGTAGGTCATGATGGACTCCTGGCGATCTTCTGTTTTTTCTTCGTGGAGGCAGGTTCTCAGCGGCGGCGTTGGCCGAGGTAGTACGACAGGGCGACGAAGGCGATGGAAATCATGAGGATGATCGAGGAAATCGCATTGATCTTCGGGGATATGCCCATGCGGATGGAACTGAAGATGTACACCGGCAGGGTGGTTGCGCCGGCGCCGGCGACGAAATAGGTGATGACGAAATCGTCCATCGAGATGATGAACGCGAGCATCGCCCCGGACAGCACGCCGGGCATCAGCAGCGGCAGGGTGATTTTCCAGAAGGCCTTCCACGGCGAGGCGTAGAGGTCGGCGGCGGCCTCCGCCAGGCGCGGGTCCAGGCCCTCCAGGCGGGCGCGGATCGGCAGGTAGGCGAAGGGGATGCAGAACACGATGTGGGCGATGAGGATGGTGAACAACGACAGCTTCAGGCCGATGAAGGAGAAGAACATCAGGGTCGCCACCGCGGTGACGATCTCCGGCACCAGCAGCGGCAGGCCGAGAACGCCGTTCATCAGGGTCTGCCCGCGGAAGGCGCGACCGCGCATGCCCAGCGCGGCGAGGGTGGCCAGGACGGTCGAGGCCAGGGTGGCGAGGGTGGCGACGAGCAGCGAGTTCTTCGCCGCGCGGAGGATTTCCGGATCGTTGGCCACCACCGCATACCATTTCAGGCTGAAGCTCTCCCAGAGCGTCGCCGACTGGCCGCTGTTGAAGCTGAGCACTACCAGCACCAGGATCGGGATGTAGAGGAAGGCGAAGAACAGCCAGGCGGCCTGGCGCACGCCGCTGAAGGTCCAGAGTGGATTGCGGCCGTTCATGGCTGGCCTCCGCCGGCGTTGGCCCGGAAGCGCAGGTTGTAGATCAGCATCGCCAGCAGGACGAAGGCCAGCAGGGCGAACGAAAGGGCGGCGCCGAACGGCCAGTTGTGCGCGGTACCGAATTGCAGCTGGATCAGGTTGCCGATCATCAGCGCCTTACCGCCGCCGAGCAATTCCGGAATGATGTAGCTGCCCAGGGCCGGGATGAATACCAGGATGCAGCCGGCGACTATCCCCGGCATCGCCAGCGGCACGATCACCCGGCGCAGCGCTTTCCAGCGGTTGGCGCCGAGGTCGAATGCCGCCTCCACCAGGCGCCAGTCCATCTTTTCCAGGCTGCTGTAGATCGGCAGCACCATGAACGGCAGGTAGGTATAAAGGAGGCCGATGATCACCGCGTTGTCGGTATAGAGCAGCCCCAGCCCGGTGTCGGTCAGGCCGATGC
This sequence comes from Pseudomonas sp. HMSC076A11, assembly GCF_001810205.1. Taxonomy (NCBI): domain Bacteria; kingdom Pseudomonadati; phylum Pseudomonadota; class Gammaproteobacteria; order Pseudomonadales; family Pseudomonadaceae; genus Pseudomonas; species Pseudomonas sp. HMSC076A11. The sequence continues at coordinate 31,666 of NZ_KV800269.1, forward strand.
CTTGCAGGCCGGCGTCCACCAGCCCGCCGTTGCGCAGCAGCAGGATCCAGGCGTAGACCCGCACCAGCAGGTTGGTCCAGAACGGCACGGTGACCAGGAACAGCAGCAGGTTGCGCCGGCGTTCCGGCTGCAACGCCAGGTACAGCGCGGTGGGGAAGCCGAGCGCCAGGCAGCCGAGGGTGGTCAGCAGCGAGAGCCAGAACGAGCGCTGGAAGATGCCCAGGTAGTCGGCGTTGAACACCAGGCTGTCGTCCAGGTCGCGTTCCCAGAGGAAATTGAGGTAGGCCTCCAGGCTGTGCTGGCCCCATTTCACTCCGCCGTAGTCGCCGGATTGCTGGATCGACACGGCGAACATGATGCCCAGCGGGATCACCAGGAACAGCACCAGCATCAGCATCGCCGGGCTGCTCAGCAGCAGGCGCCGACGCAGCTGCCGGCGTTCGGCCGACTGTTGCGCGGTAGGTCGGCCGGCGGTGCTCATTCGGCGAGCACCCGGATGGCGGCGGCGGGAATCCGCACCCGCACCTTCGCCCCCGGACTGTGCGGGCAGCGTGCGCCGTCGCGGTTCTGCTGGCGCACGCGGAAGCCCGACTGTCCGGCCACGTTCAGGTGGTAGACGGTATCGGTGCCGACATAGACGATGTTTTCCAGCACGCCTTCCAACTGGCCGTCGGCGGCCAGTTCGGTGCGCTCCGGGCGGATCGCCAAGGTCACAGCGCCGCTGCCCGGGGTCGTCGCGGCCAGCCGCTGGCCGTCCGCCAGGCGCACGCCGTCGGCGTCGGCCTGGCCCTCGAGGAAGTTGGTTTCGCCGATGAAGTCGGCGACCGCCCGGTTCAGCGGCGCCTCGTAGATGTCGCTGGGCGTGCCGACCTGCAACACCTTGCCCTTGCTCATCACCGCGATGCGGTCGGACATGGTCAGCGCTTCCTCCTGGTCGTGGGTGACGAAGATGAAGGTGATCCCGGTCTCGTGCTGCAGGCGCTTCAGCTCGATCTGCATTTCCTTGCGCAGCTTCAGGTCCAGCGCCGACAGCGACTCGTCGAGCAGCAGCACCTTGGGCCGGCTGGCCAGCGCGCGGGCCAGGGCGATGCGTTGCTGCTGGCCACCGGACAACTGGTCGGCGCGGCGCTTGCCGACCTCCGGCAGCTTCACCAGGTCGAGCATGCGGCTCACGGTGGCGTCGATCTCGCTGCGCGGGCGGCCCTGCATCTCCAGGCCGAAGCCGATGTTGTCGGCGACGCTCATGTGCGGGAACAGCGCATAACTCTGGAACACCGTGTTGACCGGGCGGCGGAACGGCGGCAGGCCTTCCATGTGTTCGCCATAGAGGCGGATGCTGCCGGAACTGGGCTGTTCGAAGCCGGCGATGAGGCGGAGGAGGGTGGTCTTGCCGCAGCCGGAAGGGCCGAGGAGGGTGAAGAATTCGTTGGCGTGGATATCCAGGGACACATCGTCAAGGGCCTTCAGGCCTTGGCCGGGGGTACCGAATTCCATGCAGATCCGCTCGATGGCTATCGCGCTGGTCATGCTGAATTCCATGCAGTCAAGCAGTTGTTATTGTTGAGGTTTTGCGGTTTCTGGGGCCCGCTTCACCTGCTGCGGTTCGATAATGACCGGGGCGCCGCGGGCGCAGAACGATAGATGCGGCCAATAAGGGATCGAACAGGCCAATCTGGTGGCGCTGGAAGAAGACTGCGGATGCTCTCTTGTCGTCTCTTTCGGACAGGAAACTCGGACCTGTCCGAGTCGCCCGGGCGGCTGGCTGACTTTAAGCTTGGCTTCAGCCTGGAGCCGTAGCTTGCGTAGGAAAGGTCGGGCGCAGCCCGTTTCCATACAGCGTACAGGCTCTATGCTATGACTATCCACGCCCAAACTCCCGAGCCGTTTTCCATGTCCCGAGCTTTCACGCCTCGCCGTCTGCTGCTGGCCGTCCTGCTGGTCGCGCTGTCCGCGCTGGTCCTTCTCGGCCAGAGCTTCCGGGTCTTCGACCGGGCCTGGTTCGCCGTCCAGGAGTGGCGTCACGCCGATGCCTGGAAAGAGCGCTCGATATGGCTGCCGGACTACCGCGTGCGGATCGAGGCGCAGCCCATCGAGGGGTTGAACGACGACGTTTCCGCGCTGACCTTCGATCCCGACCGGCGCACCCTGTTCACCGTGACCAACCAGCCGGCGCAGATCATCGAGCTGTCCTTGCAGGGCAAGGTACTGCGGACCATCCCGCTGACCGGCTTCGGCGACGCCGAGGCCATCGAGTACATCAGCCGCGGCGTCTACGTGATCACCGACGAGCGCCAGCAACGCCTGGTCAAGGTGCGCCTGGAGGACGACACGCGCTTCATCGACGCTGCCGATGCCCAGCAGCTTTCGCTGGGTATCGGCCTCAACGGCAACAAGGGTTTCGAAGGGCTAGCTTACGACGCCGAGGGCAAGCGCCTGTTCGTCGCCAAGGAGCGTGACCCGGTGCGCATCTACGAGATCCACGGTTTCCCCCACACCCAGGCGGACAAACCGTTCGCCGTGCACGTGGTGGACGACCCCGGGCGCGACAAGCGCCTGTTCGTCCGCGACCTGTCCAGCCTGCAGTTCGACGAGGGCACCGGGCACCTGCTGGCGTTGTCCGACGAGTCGCGTCTGGTAGTCGAGCTGGACACCGACGGCGAGCCGGTCAGCACCCTGTCGCTGCTGCGCGGCATGCACGGCCTGAAGCGCAGCGTGCCGCAGGCCGAGGGCGTGGCGATGGACGACCGTGGCGTGCTCTACCTGGTCAGCGAGCCGAACCTGTTCTACGTGTTCAGCAAGGACGAGCCGGCGCAGCCCTGACGCGGCATACGGGGACGGCAGGAGCGTCCCCTGGCCCGCTCAGAACTGCCAGTTCACCCCGAGCGAATAGCCCGCCTGGTTGCCTTCGCTGTGGGCGAAGCGGCTGTTGGCTTCGGCGAAGACCCCGAGCTGCTCGGTGATCGCCAGTTGCGCGCCAAGCTGGGCGCGGCCGAAATCCTTGTCCACGCCGCCCATGTCGGCGACCCGGACACGCCCGTCGCCGCGGCTGGTCAGGTCCATGTCGTCCAGGCGTCCGTCCGCCAGCTCGCGGACCCAGCGCAGGCTGGCGTAGGGTTGCAGGCGCATTCTCGCGCCCAGCGCCAGCTCGCCGCGCAGGCGCCAGCCGAGACTCGCCTCCAGCGAGTCGTAGTCCTGCTTCTCGTAGCCGAGTGCGGTACGCAGGGCCTCGTCCTCGCGGAAGTCGTCGATGCGGTAGTGCATGTAGTCGAGGCCGGCCAGCGGCCCGCTCCGCAGTTCGCCGAAGCTGAAGTCATAGCCGCCTTCCAGCCGGGCGCCCCAGGACCAGGCCGAGGTGTCGCCCGACAGACGCTGGTCGAGCAGCACCGGCCCGCCGGCGGCCTGGAGGTAGACCGAACGCTTGCTGTCGTAGCGGGTATGCCCGAGGTTCAGCTCGCCGGCCAGCCATTCCGGACCGCCGTCGTTGTACAGGCCGAACAGGCCGAGCTGCCAGGTGTCGCCCTCGATGCGCCCACCATGGTCCAGCTTGTCGCGGCTGCGCTGGAAGGCCAGGCTGCCGCCGAGGGTCAGGGCCTCGCTGTAGCGGTAGTCGCCGAGCAGATGCACGCCGGCGCGCCTGGACTCCGGATTGCCAGGCATGTCGAAACCGCTGTCCGGCGAGACCTCGCCCTCCGCGCCCACCTCGCCGTCGAAGCTGCCTACCGGCCGGTTGCTGCCGAGCAGGGTCAGCCAGCGGCGGTCGTGCAGGCGGGTCAGTGCCTGATGCTGGCGCTGCAACTGGTCTTCCATCTGCCGCGCCAGGGCGCCGCCGGAGGCGGTGGAGGCCAGCAGGTCGGCGTTGGTCAGCTCCAGCACCAGGCGCGTCAGCAGGCGGGAAAAGTCGCGCATGCGTTGCTCGATGCGCTCCTGGCCGAGGGCGTTGGTCAGTACTTCCTTGTTGTCCTCGGCCGGGTCGTGCCAGGTTGAGCCGCCGGGAATCGCCGGGTTGTCGGTCTGCTCGTAGCCGTCCAGGTCGCCCAGTTCCCAGTTGGTCGCCTCGATGAACAACACCGGGATGTCCATCCCGTTGAAGCTTTCGCCGTCGCTGCAGCAGCCGGTACCCGCCGGGTATTCGGCGTTCAGGCCGGGGTTGGTGAACAACGGGATGTCCAGCTCGCGGGCGATGCGCAGGATCTGTTCGCGGTAGGCGCCGAGGGCCGGGCTGGACACGCTGTTGGAGCCGGCATGGGCGTACATCTTGTCGCCGGTGACCAGGCTGTCGAGGTTGATCATTCCCAGCAGGTTGGCGCGCTGGCTGGCGTCGAGGGACTCGACGTAGGCACGCGAACCGCGCAGGCCTTCCTCCTCGGCGCCGAAACCGACCACCTCGAGGCCGTTCTCCAGGGCGATGCCGCCGAGGTTGCGGGCGATCTCGGTGAGCACCGCCGCGCCCGAGGCGTTGTCGTCCAGGCCCTGCAGGGTCGGGCGACCGTAGTAGGTGTCGTAGTGCGCGCCGAGTACCAGGAACTTCCCGCTGCTACCGGGCGCCGAGGCGATGACGTTCTGTGAACTGCGGTTGCCGGCCCAGGTGAAGTCCTGGCGACTGGTCTGGTAGCCGAAGCCCAGGCGCGACTGCATCAGTTCGCTGGCGCCGGCGAAGCTGGCGGTGCCGCGATAGCGGCCCGGGTAGTCGGTGATCAGGCGCTCCAGGGTCTCCCCGGCGTATTCCCCGTATTGGTAGGCGTTGGCGCCCAACGACAGCGCGGCACATCCCAGGCCTACAGCGACAGCTAATGGTTTGAACACGGCACTTTCCTCTGTGTCGGTACGATGGTGCATCGAATGATGCTCGCGCCGCGGAAAGCAGGATGCGGACCGTTTCATGTCCCGGTGGCACGAAGTGACGCCTGGTCGACCTGCGGTGTCGCCAGGCTGTAAGAAGCGTCGCTCCTGGCGATGGGCGGGAAGCTTCGTGCTGGACGTAGTGTTACCGGCGATGGCCGGTACTGGGGCGTGACTTCCCGTTTCGGGGCTTGGTAACCGCGAGCAGTCGATTTACAGTGCTCGCCCTGCCGATCTCCTGGATACCCGTCGCATGAACATTTTCCGCGAAGCCCTGCTCAACCGTCGCCTGAAGAAGGCCCTGGCACGTCACGGTTGCCGCATGGCCAGCGGGGTCGAGACGCTGCGCGACGGCACGCAGGTGACGCTGGAGCCGAACGTGAAGCTGGGCAAGGCGAAGATCCATTCGCCGGCACTGGAGGTCGGCGCCTATACCGACGTGGTCAGCGGCTGCGAGTTCTTGGAGGTGGCCAGCATCGGCCGCTTCTGCTCGATCGCCACCGGGGTGGTGATCGGTCAGCCGCGCCGCTCGCATCCAATGCACTGGCTGAGCACCCACGCCTTCACCGCCAATCCGAAGCTGTTGCGCAAGCCGTTGCAGCCCGAGCGCGAAGCGACCCCGGCGCGGATCGGCCACGATGTATGGATCGGGCGCGACGCGCTGATCCTCGATGGGGTGGAGATCGGCACCGGCGCGGTGATCGGCGCGCAATCGCTGGTCAATCGCGACGTGCCGCCCTACGCGGTGGTGGCGGGCTCGCCGGCGCGGGTGCTCCGTTATCGCTTCGCGCCGGAGCTGATCGAGCGACTGCTGGCGAGTCGCTGGTGGGAGTTGCCGCTGGACGTGCTTGGCGAATTGCCGCTGGACGATCCGCAGGCCTGCGTCGAGGCGCTGGAGCGTCGGCCGCCGCAGGCGTGCCAGGAGGCGCGGCGCTTGCGCATCCGGCACAAGCCGTTCGCCATCGAATGGCTGTCCTGAGGCCCGCAGCCGCCGCCGGCGTCGACGGCGGCCAGGGCTGGGTCAGCTTTCGTCGCTGAGACCGGCTTCCGGCGCTGCGCGCTTCACCGACTGCACGCCGGCTTCGGCGTTGGCCTGGCTGGCATAGAGCTGGCTCTGGCCGACGACCTGGCCATTGGTGGCCTTGAGTACGAAGTGGAACTTGCCGTTGCTGGCCGGCTTGACCTCGAAGGCACCGTCGCGCTGGGAGTTCTTGCGCACCGACTCGATGCCGCCGAGCGCCGAGTCCTTGGCCTTGTACAGTTCGCTGGTGAGAATGATCTCGCCGTTGGCGGCATGCAGGTTGAAGTGGAACTGGCCGTCTTTCGCTTTCTTCAGATGGAATTTGGCTGCCATGTCTAGCTCCTTGTTCACAGGGTGAGGCGGATCGCAACGGACCAGCCGTCTGCTGAGACACAGCGTAGCCGCTTTTGTTGCAGTGTCGCCCCGCTCCGGTCATCGGCCTGGGGCGAGCGGGCTCAGGCCTTGAGGGTCTTGACGCCGTCGGCGGTGCCGAGCAGCAGCAAGTCGGCCGGGCGGGCGGCGAACAAGCCGTTGGTGACCACGCCGACGATGGCGTTGATCTTCTCTTCCAGTTCCACCGGGCTGTCGATGCGCAGGTTGTGCACGTCGAGGATGATATTGCCGTTGTCGGTCAGCACGCCTTCGCGGTAGACCGGATCGCCGCCGAGCTTCACCAGTTGGCGGGCGACGTGGCTGCGAGCCATCGGGATGACCTCCACCGGCAGCGGGAACTGGCCGAGGATGGGCACCAGCTTGCTGGCATCGGCGATGCAGATGAAGGTCTTGGCCACCGCGGCGACGATCTTCTCGCGGGTCAGCGCGGCACCGCCGCCCTTGATCAGCTCCAGGCGCTCGTTGCTTTCGTCGGCGCCGTCGACGTAGAACTCCAGCTCGCTGACCGTGTTCAGCTCGTAGACCGGGATGCCATGCTCCTTCAGGCGCTTGGCGGTGGCCTCCGAACTGGCTACTGCGCCGTCGAACTCGGCCTTGTGGCGGGCCAGGGCATCGATGAAGAAGTTGGCGGTGGAGCCTGTGCCGACGCCGACGATGCTCTTGCTGTCGAGGTGCGGAAGAATGTGGTCGACGGCGGCCTGTGCCACTGCCTGCTTGAGCTGATCCTGGTTCATCCCGGGTGCCTGTCTGGTTGCCTGGCCGGCCGTCCCGGCGGCGCAGGCGGAGGGTGCGCGCGGCCGGGGCGGCCCGGCGGGTTTCCGGCACGTCCTGTGCCGCTGCGATACGAAGGGACGAATTATAGCGGCCTGGCGTCCTCCGGTCTTGCCCCGGATGACCGGCAGTCGCGGTGTTTTCCTGCGGCGCGCCGGTAGTCCGCCCGGCGGGCCTGGAGTAGACTCCGGGCTTCCGTGAAGTCCGCCGAACCGCCTCCGATGCTCGAACAATACGTCAAGAAGATCCTCACCTCGCGCGTCTACGACGTCGCGGTGGAAACGCCCCTGCAACCCGCCCGCCAGTTGTCCGAACGCCTCGGCAACCAGGTCCTGCTCAAGCGCGAGGACCTGCAGCCGGTGTTTTCCTTCAAGATCCGCGGCGCCTACAACAAGGTCGCGCAGCTCACCGAGGAGGAGAAGGCCCGCGGGGTGATCGCCGCCTCGGCCGGCAACCACGCCCAGGGCCTGGCCCTGGCGGCCAAGCGGCAGGGGATCAGGGCGGTCATCGTGATGCCCAAGACCACCCCCGAGATCAAGGTCCAGGCGGTGCGCGCCCACGGCGCCAAGGCGGTGCTGCACGGCGACGCCTTCCCCGAGGCGCTGGCCCACGCGCTGAAGCTGGTCGACGAGAAGGGCTACACCTTCGTCCATCCCTACGACGATCCGGACACCATCGCCGGCCAGGGCACCGTGGCCATGGAGATTCTCCGCCAGCAGCCCGGCCGCCTCGATGCGATCTTCGTCCCGGTGGGCGGTGGCGGACTGGTCGCCGGCATCGCCGCCTACGTCAAGTACCTGCGTCCGGAGATCAAGGTGATCGGCGTCGAGCCGGACGAGTCGAACTGCCTGCAGGCGGCCATGGCCGCCGGCGAGCGGGTGGTGCTGGGCCAGGTCGGGCTGTTCGCCG
>NZ_KV800269.1:39698-186881 GCF_001810205.1 Pseudomonas sp. HMSC076A11
TGGTGCTGGGCCAGGTCGGGCTGTTCGCCGACGGCGTGGCGGTGGCGCAGATCGGCCAGCACACCTTCGACATCTGCAAGGACCACGTCGACGAAGTGATCACCGTCAGCACCGACGAGATCTGTGCGGCGATCAAGGACATCTACGACGACACCCGCTCGATCACCGAGCCGGCCGGCGCGCTGGCGGTGGCCGGGATCAAGAAGTACGTCGAGCGCGAGCGCGCCGAGGGGCAGACCCTGGTGGCGATCGACTCCGGCGCCAACGTCAACTTCGATCGCCTGCGGCATGTCGCCGAACGCGCCGAACTGGGCGAGCGCCGCGAAGCGATCATCGCGGTGACCATTCCCGAGCGGCCGGGCAGCTTCAAGGCCTTCTGCGAGGCGGTCGGCAAGCGCCAGATCACCGAGTTCAACTATCGCTACCACAGCGGCAGCGAGGCGCACATCTTCGTCGGCGTGCAGACCCACCCGGAGAACGACCCGCGCGAGGCGCTGGTGGCCTATCTGCGCGAGAAGGGCTTCCCGGTCCTCGACCTGACCGACAACGAACTGGCCAAGCTGCACATCCGCCACATGGTTGGCGGCCATGCGGTGAAAGTCAGCGACGAGATGGTGTTCCGCTTCGAATTCCCCGAGCGGCCCGGCGCGCTGTTCAACTTCCTCACCAAGCTCGGCGGGCGCTGGAACATCTCGATGTTCCACTACCGCAACCATGGCGCGGCCGACGGCCGGGTGGTGGCCGGGTTGCAGGTGCCGGAAGACGAGCGCCACCTGATCCCGCAGACCCTGGAGGCGATCGGCTATCCGTACTGGGACGAGACCGCCAACCCGGCCTACCAGCTGTTCCTCGGCTGACCCGCGGCGGCTCGCCGACACGGGCTGCTAAGCTTCACGGGCAGGTGATCTCCTTCCTCGGGAACTGAGCCCGCCCCCGGCCCCTCAAACGGGCCGGGAACACGGACAAGGATGCGCTGATGGAACATTTTCTCCAGATCAAGATTCTCCACGGAGTCGCCACCGTGCTGCTGTTCGGCGGCCTGCTCGGCCTGGCGTTCTACGCCTGGCGCAGCTGGCGGACGGGCGACGCGGCTCGGGTCGCGCGCGGTTTCAAGCGGGTCCGCCTGATCGGCTGGCCGCTGCTGGGGCTCAGCCTGCTGGCCCTGCCGGTCAGCGGCTGGTGGCTGGTGCACCTGGCCGGCTGGCCGTTGGGCCAGAGCTGGCTGCTGTTCGGCGCCTGCCTCTATCTGCTCGGCTGCATCTTCTGGCTGGTCCTCGCCGGCCGCCTGGCGCGGGTCCAGCACCAGGCCGGCGCCGCCGAGACGGCGGGGGCCGCGCTGGGCGAGCAGACCCTGCGCGAGATCAAGGTGGGCCTGGTCATGGCCCTGCTCGGTGCGGCCAGCTTCATCGCGGTGGCGGTACTGATGGTCAGCAAGCCGCTCTGAAACGCCAACGAAATGGACTTCACCGGCCTTCGCCGGTTCTGTAGGAACGCATGCGTATTCTGCTGGTAGGCGCGGGAGGTTTCGTCGGGCGGCACCTGCTCCCGGCGCTGCTCGCCGCCGGACACGAACTGCTCCTCACCGCGCGCCGCCCGCCGGTCGATGCGCCTGCCGGCGTACGCTGGCTGGCGCTCGACCTGGAGCGGCTTGCGGAAAGGCCGGACAGCTTCGCCTGGCCCGCCGGGGTCGACCTGCTGATCAATGCCGCCGGCACCATGAGCCTCGACGAGGCGAGCATGGCTCGCGTCCAGGACAGCGGCGCGCGAACACTCTTCGACCTCGCTGCAGCCCATGGGGCGAAGGTCCTGCAGATTTCCGCGCTGGGCGCCGGTGCGCACCCGGACGTGGCCTTCCTCGCCAGCAAGGCGGCGGCCGACCGCCACCTGCTGGAACTGGGCATCCCGGCGCTGGTGCTGCGCCCGTCCCTGCTGCTGGGGCCGGGCGGCGCCAGCAGCGCCTGGCTGGAACGCCTGTCGCCGCTACCGCTGATTCCCTTGCTGGACAATCGCGCGCGCCTGCAACCGCTGCATGTCGAGGACCTGGTCGGCGCGGTGCTGGCCTTGCTGCGCCGCTGGCCGGAGCGGGCGCAGGTGATTCCGCTGGTGGGTCCGCAGGCGCTGACCCAGGGCGAGCTGCTGGACGAGCTGCGCCGCGCCCAGGGTTGGCCGCGCGGCCGCTATGCGGTGCCGCCCGCGGCGCTTCTCGATGCGTTGGGCGGGCTTGGCCGGCGTGCTGGCTGGCGGACACTGAGTCCATCGATGCTGAAGCTGGTGCGCCACGACAACCTGGCCGACCCGGCACTCCTCGATGCGGCCTGCGGCTATCGTTGCGCGCCGCTGGCCAGTCGCCTGCTCGGCTGGCCGCAGGCGGCACGCAGCCTGGCGGCGCTGATGCGGCCGCTGATGCTGGCGGCCCTGGTGCTGATCTGGCTGGGTACCCTGGTCGCCTGCCTGGGGCCGGGTTACGGTTGGGGCCTGCGGATCCTCGGCGAGGCCGGCATCCACGGCTGGCCGGCGAGCCTGGCGGTGATCGCCGGGGCCCTGCTCGACGGCGCGCTCGGCGTCGGCCTGCTGCTCCGCCGCTGGCGCCGGCGCGCGCTGCTGGCACAGTTCTGGCTGATGCTTGGCTACAGCCTGGCGATCAGCCTGATCCTGCCGCACTACTGGTACGACCCCTACATGGCGGTCGGCAAGAACATCGTGCTGATGGTGGCCACGCTCTGGCTGCTGGGCGACGAACCTCGAGCCAGGGAGGCCCGTGGATGAACCTTTACCTGCTGCTGAAGACCCTGCATATCCTTTCCTCGACCATTCTCTTCGGCACCGGCCTGGGGTCGGCCTACTACGCCCTGCGCGCCTGGCGCAGCGGGCAGTTGCCGGTGATCGCGGTGACCTTCCGCCACCTGGTCGCCGCCGACTGGCTGTTCATCGCCACCACCGCGGTGTTCCAGCCGCTCAGCGGCCTGGCCATGGTGCATGTCGCCGGCTGGTCGCTGGCCCAGGGCTGGTTGCTGTGGAGCCTGGGCCTCTACGTGTTCGCCGGGCTCTGCTGGCTACCGGTGGTGTGGTTGCAGATCCGCGTACGCGACATGGCCGAGGCGGCCTTGCGCGAGGCGCGGCCCATCGAACCGCTGGCGTACCGCTACATGAACGCCTGGTTCATCCTCGGCTGGCCGGCCTTCATCGCCTTCATGGTCATCTTCTACCTGATGGTCAACAAGCCGGTCTGAGAGTCCGCTCGGCGCAACCAGAGCAACGCCAGGACCAGGAGCGCCAGGGAGCCGCCCCAGTACAACCAGGCGAAGCCGCCGGGCCGCTCCAGCAGGAGGAAGGCCAGGGCCGGGCCCAGCGCGGCACCGAGGTCCTGGACGATGGAGTAGCGGGTCATGAAACCGACCACGTCGCCGGCGCGGGCCACGTCGGCGGCGAGGGCGTCGGTCAGGGTGGTGAGGGCGGTGGCGACCAGCATCACCAGCAGGGCGATGGCCAGCCAGGCGAGAATGGGCAGCCTGCTGGAAAGCAGGCCGAAGCCCATTGCGCCGACCAGTAGCGCAGCCACGTAGAAGCGCCGACGCCCGCGCGGGCCATCCGACCAGGCACCGAAGCGCCCGGCCAGCCAGGGCTCCCAGGACCAGCGCAGGGCCTGGATGATCCCGGAGAGGCCGGCGGCGCTGAGCGCCAGGCCGAGCAGGCTGACCTCGGTGCCGAAGCTGCGGGCGATCAGCGCGCTCAGGGTGGCGGCGAGTACGCCCTGGATCAGGAGCGCGGTGGCGAAGCCGCTGAGGATCACCAGGCCGCGCGGCGGCGGGCGCCTGGCGACGCTGGTGGCTGCCGTTGCGGCGGAGGTCCGCGCATGTCCGGCGGGACTCTCCGGCAGGTCGAAACCCCTCGCCAGCAGCGGCAGGCCGAGCAGTGCCAGGATCGCGAAGGACAGCGCCAGCGCCGGCAGGCCGAGGACCGGCACCAGCAGCCCGCCGAGCAGCATGCCGACCAGGCTGCCCAGGCGGTAGAGGCCGTTGTACAGGCCCATGGCGCGGCCGCGCTGGTGGTCGGCGGCGCAGTAGACCACCGCCGAGAGCCCGCCGATGCGGAAGAACGACCAGCCGATCCCCCACAGTCCGCGCAGCAGCACCCAGGCCAGGAAACCGCTGGCCAGGCCGTAGCCGGCGGTGCTCAGCACGCCGATGACGACCGCCAGGAGCAGGCCGGTCTTCAGTGCCAGGTGCTTGTACAGGCGGCCGATCAGCGGATTGAAGGGCAGGCGGATCAGGCGGTTGATCGACAGCAGCACGCCGACCTGCCAGAGCGCCTCCAGGCCGACCTCGTGCCAGTAGATCGGCAAGGCGATATAAAGCATCGAATCGCCGGCCAGGCATAGCGCGGTGACCAGGGCGACGATCACGACCGGCCGCAGCGAGCCGGGAGCGGGGGCTGTGTGGGGCATCCTGGGGCCGCCGTGGCGCCGCCCGTCGGACGGCGCGCTTGTCAGTGGGTCAACGCAGGGAAATGATCGGCCAGCCGCGTTTTTCCGCCTCGGCGCGTAGGCGCGGATCGGGGTCGACGGCCACCGGCCGGCTGACCTTTTCCAGCAGCGGCAGGTCGTTCAGCGAGTCGCTGTAGAAGCTGGCGCCTTCCAGGTCCAGGCCGTTCTCGTCGAGCCAGCGTTGCAGGCGCACCACCTTGCCGCCCTGGAAGCAGGGCACGTCGAAGGTCTGCCCGGTGTAGCGGCCGTCGCGCATCTCGCACTCGGTGGCGATCAGGGTCTCCACCCCGAGCCGTTCGGCGATCGGGCCGGTGACGAAGCGGTTGGTGGCGGTGATGATCACCAGCCGGTCGCCGGCGGCGCGGTGCTCGGCGAGCAGCGCCTCGCCCTTGGCCAGCACGATCGGCTCGATCACTTCCTGCATGAACTGGCGGTGCCAGGTTTCCAGCTGGGCCATCTCGGTGCGACCGAGGATCGCCTGGGTGAAGGCCTGGTAGGCAAGGACGTCGAGCTTGCCGGCCACGTAGTCGGCATAGAAGGCGTCGTTGCGCGCCTGGTATTCGGCGGCGTCGACCAGGCCGCGCTGGCACAGCCATTCGCCCCAGCTATGGTCGCTGTCGCCGGCGAGCAGGGTGTTGTCGAGATCGAAAAGGGCCAGACGCACGGGGTGACTCCATCGGTTGGCGGGTGGTGGGAGGGCCGCGAGAGCCTTTTGCGAAGGCTCCCACCGGGCCTTGGGAAAACCCCTAGCCTACCGGCTTTTGCCGGCCCTGTATCCTCCCCGCACGAGTCGCAAAGCCGCGCGTTGCCGCTATCACAAGCTTTATGGAACAATGCGGGCACATGCGATTTCGAGGATGTCCCAGCGTGATCGATTCCGATGGTTTTCGCCCGAATGTCGGCATCATTCTCGCCAACGAGGCGGGGCAGGTGCTGTGGGCGCGGCGTATCAATCAGGAAGCCTGGCAGTTCCCGCAGGGAGGCATCAATGATCGCGAAACGCCGGAAGAGGCGCTGTATCGCGAATTGAACGAAGAAGTCGGGCTGGAGGCCGGGGACGTGCGCATCCTGGCCTGCACCCGCGGCTGGCTGCGCTACCGTTTGCCGCAGCGCCTGGTGCGGACCCACAGCCAGCCGCTGTGCATCGGCCAGAAGCAGAAATGGTTCCTGCTGCGGCTGATGTCCGACGAGGCGCGCGTGCGCATGGATATCACCAGCAAGCCCGAGTTCGACGGCTGGCGCTGGGTGAGTTACTGGTACCCCCTGGGACAGGTGGTGACCTTCAAGCGCGAGGTCTACCGCCGCGCCCTGAAGGAACTGGCCCCGCGCCTTCTGGCGCGGGACTGAACACGGAGACAAGGCCCCGAGCATGCTCAACACGCTGCGCAAGATCGTCCAGGAAGTGAACTCCGCCAAGGATCTGAAGGCGGCGCTGGGCATCATCGTGCAGCGGGTCAAGGAAGCCATGGGTACCCAGGTCTGCTCGGTGTACCTGCTCGACACCGAGACCCAGCGTTTCGTCCTGATGGCCACCGAAGGCCTCAACAAGCGTTCCATCGGCAAGGTCAGCATGGCCCCCAGCGAAGGCCTGGTCGGCCTGGTCGGCACCCGCGAGGAGCCGCTCAACCTGGAGAACGCCGCCGCCCACCCGCGCTACCGCTATTTCGCCGAGACCGGCGAGGAGCGCTACGCGTCGTTCCTCGGCGCGCCGATCATCCACCATCGGCGGGTGATGGGGGGGCTGGTGGTGCAGCAGAAGGAGCGCCGCCAGTTCGACGAAGGCGAGGAGGCCTTCCTCGTCACCATGAGCGCCCAGCTCGCCGGGGTCATCGCGCATGCCGAGGCGACCGGTTCGATCCGCGGCCTGGGCAAGCTCGGCAAGGGCATCCAGGAAGCCAAGTTCGTCGGCGTGCCCGGCGCCCCCGGGGTCGGGGTGGGCAAGGCGGTGGTGGTGTTGCCGCCGGCCGACCTGGAAGTGGTGCCGGACAAGCAGGTCGACGACATCGACGCCGAGATCGCCCTGTTCAAGCAGGCCCTGGAGGGCGTTCGCGCCGACATGCGCGCGCTGTCGAGCAAGCTCGCCAGCCAGTTGCGCAAGGAAGAACGCGCGCTGTTCGACGTCTACCTGATGATGCTCGACGATGCCTCCATCGGCAACGAGGTCAAGCGCATCATCCGTACCGGCCAGTGGGCCCAGGGCGCCCTGCGCCAGGTGGTGATGGAGCACGTGCAGCGCTTCGAGCTGATGGACGACGCCTATCTCCGCGAGCGCGCCTCCGACGTCAAGGACATCGGTCGCCGCCTGCTCGCCTACCTCCAGGAAGAACGCAAGCAGAACCTGACCTACCCGGAACAGACCATCATCGTCAGCGAGGAGCTGTCGCCGGCGATGCTCGGCGAGGTGCCGGAAGGGCGCCTGGTCGGCCTGGTCTCGGTGCTCGGCTCGGGCAACTCGCACGTGGCGATCCTCGCCCGTGCCATGGGCATCCCCACGGTGATGGGGGCGGTCGACCTGCCGTACTCCAAGGTCGACGGCATCGACCTGATCGTCGATGGCTACCACGGCGAGGTCTACACCAACCCCTCCGCCGAGCTGGTGCGCCAGTACAGCGACGTGGTCGCCGAGGAGCGCGAGCTGAGCAAGGGCCTGGCGGCCCTGCGCGAGCTGCCCTGCGAGACCCTCGACGGCCACCGCATGCCGCTCTGGGTCAACACCGGCCTGCTCGCCGATGTCGCCCGCGCCCAGGAGCGTGGCGCCGAGGGAGTGGGCCTGTACCGCACCGAAGTGCCGTTCATGATCAACGACCGCTTCCCCAGCGAGAAGGAACAGTTGGCGATCTACCGCGAGCAGCTCAGTGCCTTCCACCCGCTGCCGGTGACCATGCGCACCCTGGATATCGGCGGCGACAAGGCGCTGTCCTACTTCCCGATCAAGGAAGACAACCCGTTCCTCGGCTGGCGCGGCATCCGCGTCACCCTCGACCACCCGGAGATCTTCCTGGTCCAGACCCGCGCCATGCTCAAGGCCAGCGAAGGACTGGACAACCTGCGCATCCTGCTGCCGATGATCTCCGGCACCCACGAGCTGGAAGAGGCCCTGCACCTGATCCACCGCGCCTGGGGCGAGGTGCGCGACGAGGGCGTGGACATCGCCATGCCGCCCATCGGCATGATGGTCGAGATTCCCGCCGCCGTGTACCAGACCCGCGAGCTGGCCCGCCAGGTCGACTTCCTTTCGGTCGGTTCGAACGACCTGACCCAGTACCTGCTGGCGGTCGACCGCAACAATCCGCGGGTCGCCGACCTCTATGACTACCTGCATCCGGCCGTGCTGCATGCGTTGAAGAAGGTGGTCGACGATGCCCACCTGGAAGGCAAGCCGGTGAGCATCTGCGGCGAGATGGCCGGCGATCCCGCGGCTGCCGTGCTGCTGATGGCGATGGGCTTCGACAGCCTGTCGATGAACGCCACCAACCTGCCCAAGGTGAAGTGGCTGCTGCGCCAGATCACCCTGGACAAGGCCCGGGACCTGCTCGGCCAGTTGCTCACCTTCGACAACCCGCAGGTCATCCACAGCTCGCTGCACCTGGCGTTGCGCAACCTCGGCCTGGGTCGCGTGATCAACCCGGCGGCTACCGTCCAGCCCTGATTTCCCGCGCGCCGGACGCTTCGTCGTGCGGCGCTTACGCTTTCCCCGCAAGCGTATAGACTGCCTGCCATTCGGTAGAGGCCACTGGCCAGTCGAACGTGCGAGGGATTGCCGCAAAATGGACGAACGGGCGTCGAAGCCGCCAGGTCTTCTTCCGCTGTCACGCGAAGACCTTGAGAAAACCCTGCGATATGCCCTGGAGATCGTCAGCGACGGGATCTGGGACTGGAACATCGCGACCAACCAGGTCAGCCGCAGCGCCGGCTGGTACCTGATGCTCGGCTATCCGCCGCATAGCCTGCCGGAGAGCGTGGAGACCTGGAAGAACATCATCCATCCCGAGGACTATCCGCGGGTGATGGCCAGCTTCCAGGCCTACCTCGACGGCGAAAGCCCGGAATACTGCGAGGAATACCGCTGCCGCACCTACAGCGGGGATTACCTGTGGATCAGCGATCGCGGGCGTTTCGTCGAGTTCGACGAGCGCGGCGAGCCACGGCGGATGATCGGTGCGCACCACGAGATCCATCAGCGCAAGCTGGTCGAGCTGGAGTTGCAGCAGCGCAACGAGGAACTGTTCGACTGGAACCGGCGTCTCGAGGACCTGGTGGCCGAGCGCACCGAGGCGCTGCACCGGGTCAACCAGGCGCTGGCCTCGAAGATGGCCGAGGCCCAGCGCCTGAGCGAAATCGATCCGCTCACCGAGCTGTACAACCGGCGCAAGTTCGAGCAGTGCCTGCACCATGAATGGATGCGCCGGCAGCGCCATGGACGCGCGACGGCACTGGTGATGATCGATGTCGATCACTTCAAGCGGATCAACGACCTGTTCGGCCACTCCACCGGTGATCGCGTGCTGGTCGCCTTCGGCCGCCTGGTTGCCAGCGAGCTGCGCGAGGTCGACGTGCTGGCGCGCTGGGGTGGCGAGGAGTTCATCCTGCTGCTCCCGGAAACCGGCCTGGAGGCCGCGGCGGCCTTGGCCGAACGCCTGCGCCAGCGGGTTCGCTCGCAGTCCTTCGAGATGGGCGAGCGGTTGACCGCCAGCTTTGGCGTCGGCGTGCTGAATGATGGCGAGACCCTCGACCTGCTGCTGTGCCGGGTGGACGACGCCCTCTATCGGGCCAAGCAGCGTCGCGATTGCGTGGCCTGTTGCTGAAGGTCAGCCTGGCGGCAGCACCAGGCTGACCTCGCCGAGCCGGGCGCCGGACGGCCCGAAGCTGCGCTCGATCATCTCCCGCGTGCCGTCGGCGTGTACCCGTACGACGCTGCTGGCGCGAGTGCCGTAGCTCGGGCTGGCGATGAACACGCTGGAGAGCAGGCGTTCCGTGGCCAGACCCACGCCGGTATCCGGCAACTGGCCGTCGGCGGCCGGCGCTGCGTCGGCCAGCAGCTCCAGCAGGGCCTGCGGATGCGGCTCGGCAAGCCGCTCGGCGAGGGCGGCGCGAGCCTTGAGCAGCTTCGGCCAGGGCGTATCGAGGGCCGCGTTGGACAGCCCGTAGATCCCCGCCGGTAGCAGGCGCGGTGGCCCTACGCGGGGGTTGTAGTGCCAGAGCTGATGGCGATCGCCAATGAGCAGGTTGAAGCCGGAATAGTCCGCGGCGCGCCCGGCGACCTGCGCCAGGTAGTCGGCCGGGTTGCCGCCGCCGCGCAGGAAGTCCGCCACCAGTTCGCCACGGGAGCGCTTGCCGAGAGCCTGCGACGGATCGCGGACGTTGGTCAGGGCGGCGAAACGGCCGGCCGGGCCGAGCCCCAGCCAGGTGCCGCCGGCCTCCAGGTCGCGTCCGGCGAATACCCCCTCGGCGTCCTCCCAGGCCGCCAGCGGCAGGCTCGGGCGGGCATAGAATTCGTCACGGTTGGCGGCGACCAGCAGCGGCAGGGCGTGCCCCGGTTGCCAGGCGAAGACGATCAGGCACATGCGCGATCCTTGGGATGGGCTGGCCGTCAGGCTAAAGGCATCCGCCATCGCCGTTCAAGCACGACGCCTGCCGCACGGCGCGCAATTCCGTTACCATGCCGGCTTTCCAACGGGGGCGTGCATGGAGTTTCTCCTCTATATCGTGCTGGGCGCCTGTGCCGGCGTGCTGGCCGGACTGTTCGGCGTCGGCGGCGGCCTGATCATCGTCCCGGCGCTGGTCTTCAGCTTCACCGCGCACGGTTTCGGCGGCGACGTCCTGACCCAGATGGCGGTCGGCACCTCCCTGGCGACCATCGTCTTCACTTCGATCAATTCCATTCTCGAACACCATCGGCGCGGCGCGGTGCGCTGGCCGGTGTTCGCCTGGATGACCCTCGGCATCCTCATCGGCAGTGCCCTCGGCGCGCTGACCGCGGCGCAGATCAAGGGGCCGCTGTTGCAGAAGATAATCGGGGTGTTCGCCATCCTGGTCGCTTTGCAGATGGTTCTCGACCTCAAGCCCAAGGGTAGCCGCGAGGTGCCCGGCAAGGGCGGCCTGACCCTGGCCGGCGCGGTGATCGGCTGGGCCTCGGCGATCTTCGGCATCGGCGGCGGTTCGCTGACCGTGCCTTTCCTCAGTTGGCGCAGCGTGCCGATGCAGCAGGCGGTGGCGACTTCCTCGGCCTGCGGCCTTCCTATCGCCATTTCCGGCGCTCTGTCGTTCATCGCGGTCGGCTGGCACAACCCGCAGTTGCCGGAGTGGAGCCTGGGCTACGTCTATCTGCCGGCGTTGGTCGGCATCGCCGCCACCAGTATGCTGTTCGCCCGCTTCGGCGCGCGCCTGGCGCATCGTTTGTCGCCGCGCGTACTCAAGCGACTGTTCGCCCTGCTGCTGTTCAGCGTGGGCATAAGTTTCCTGACCCCCGATCTCGCTTTTCTGTCGTAGGAGTTATCGATGCTGACGTATCCCCAGATCGATCCGGTTGCGCTGGCCATCGGCCCGCTGAAGATCCACTGGTACGGGCTGATGTACCTGATCGGGATCGGCGGCGCCTGGCTGCTGGCGTCGCGCCGGATGAAGCGCTTCGACCCGACCTGGACCAAGGAGCGCCTTTCCGACCTGGTCTTCTGGGTCGCCTGCGGCGTGATCCTCGGTGGCCGCCTGGGCTACGTGCTGTTCTACAACCTGGACGAGTACATCGCCAACCCGACGCTGATCTTCGAGGTCTGGAAAGGCGGCATGTCCTTCCATGGCGGCCTGCTCGGCGTGATGCTGGCGGTCTGGTGGTTCGGCAAGCGCCATGGCAAGAGCTTCTTCCAGCTGATGGACTTCATCGCCCCGCTGGTGCCCATCGGCCTGGGCGCCGGGCGCATCGGCAACTTCATCAACTCGGAACTGTGGGGCAAGGTCAGCGATGTGCCCTGGGCCATGGTCTTCCCCAACGGCGGCCCGCTGCCGCGGCATCCCTCGCAGCTGTACCAGTTCGCCCTGGAAGGCGTGGCGCTGTTCGTCATCCTCTGGCTGTTCACCCGCAAGCCACGGCCGACCGCCTCGGTCTCCGGCCTGTTCGTGCTGTGCTACGGGATCTTCCGCTTCGTCGTCGAATTCGTCCGCGTGCCGGATGCCCAGCTCGGCTACCTCGCCTGGGGTTGGCTGACCATGGGCCAGGTGCTCTGCGTACCGATGGTGCTGGCCGGCATTGCCCTGATGGTCTGGGCCTACCGCCGCGACGCGGCGCAGCCGAAGGCGGCCTGAGGGCCTGCTTCCCATGCCCGGGGTGGATAACGTCGCAGGCGTCATCCGCTCCGGGCAGCCGGCTTTCCGCGCCAGGGCGCGCATGGCTTGCGCCGGTCGCGCCGAACTGGCGATGCCGGCCCCGTCGCCGTAGACTTGGCCATCCTTCTGTCATCCCTCGGTGGGAACCGCCACGTCGGCGCCGCACCGATATCGATCCGAGCCTCCGATGAAACAGTACCTCGACCTGATGCGCCACGTGCGCGAGCACGGCACCTTCAAGAGCGACCGCACCGGCACCGGCACCTATAGCGTGTTCGGCCACCAGATGCGCTTCGACCTGGCCGCGGGCTTCCCCCTGGTGACCACCAAGAAGTGCCATCTCAAGTCGATCGTCCACGAGCTGCTGTGGTTCCTCAAGGGCTCCACCAATATCGCCTACCTCAAGGAGCACGGCGTCTCGATCTGGGACGAGTGGGCCGACGAGAACGGCGACCTCGGCCCGGTGTATGGCTACCAGTGGCGCTCCTGGCCGGCGCCGGACGGCCGCCACATCGACCAGATCGCCAACCTGATGGCGATGCTGAAGAAGAATCCGGACTCGCGCCGGCTGATCGTCTCCGCCTGGAACCCGGCGCTGATCGACGAGATGGCCCTTCCGCCCTGCCACGCGCTGTTCCAGTTCTACGTCGCCGACGGCAAACTCAGCTGCCAGCTCTACCAGCGTTCGGCGGACATCTTCCTCGGCGTACCCTTCAACATCGCCAGCTATGCCCTGCTGACCCTGATGGTGGCGCAGGTCGCCGGCCTGCAGCCGGGCGAGTTCATCTGGACCGGCGGCGATTGCCACCTGTACGCCAACCACCTGGAGCAGGCCGACCTGCAGTTGACCCGCGAGCCGCTGCCGTTGCCGAGCATGAAGCTGAATCCCGAGGTGAAGGATCTGTTCGACTTCCGCTTCGAGGACTTCGAGCTGGTCGGCTACGAGGCCCATCCGCACATCAAGGCACCGGTCGCGGTCTGACCCTTCGGCGGAGCCGTCGGCTCCGCTCAACCGAACAGGCGACGGTACCAGGGAAGCGCGCGCCAGTCCCGCAAAGCCCGCTCCGCATCTTCTGCGCGTTGCAGCGCCTGTTCCAGGGCCTGCTCCAGAGGAGCGACCGGATGGCTCATGGCATGGCCATGGCAGAGCTGGAAGTTGTCCAGCAGGTTCGGCGGTAGCGCGAAGGCGCCTTCCAGGCGGGCCTGTTCCTCCGCCAGGTAATAGCCGTTGAGGCCGTCGAAGTGGACGAAACGGTAGCCCGCGGCGAGCAGCGGCGCTTTCCACTCGGGGTCGTGGTCGAACGGAGTTTCCGCGAGGATCAGCCACGGGCGCCAGCGGTTCAGGTCGAGGCCGCGGAGCACCGCGCCTTCCAGCCCTTCGACATCGATCTTGAGGAAGTGGATCGGCCCTTCGACATGGGCCGCGCAGATCGCGTCCAGGGTGCTGACCATCACTTCGCGCGGGGTGGCTGTGCAGCCCTCGGCCTGGCGCTGGCGGGCTAGCTCGGGGTCCAGGGTGGAGAGACCCGAGGCGGCCATCTCGTAGAGCGTGGCGCGGCCTTCGCGCTCGCCAATGGCGAGGTTCAGGTTGAGGTCTTCCGGCCGTTCCCGCTCCAGCTCGCGGTGCAGGTGGGGCAGCGGTTCGATGTTGATGCCGCGCCAGCCGCGCTCGTAGAACGCCAGGGTGACCGAGTCGATCCGCGGGTGGTTGGCGCCGACGTCGATGTAGAACCCCCTGGGGAAGAGTTTCAGGGCCCGCCAGAGTCGGACGTCTTCCAGGTTCTGCGCGTAGGAAACGAAGGGCATGGGCCTACCTCTTGGGCGATCGTCGCCCAGTCTGTCATTCCCCGCGCCCGCTCTCCAGCAATTCGGCCAGCGCGTCGATCTGTTCCTGGCGGTCGCTGCCGCCCACCCGCCTGCCGTTCAGCGACGACCACTCCGGATGCGCGCGCGCCTTGCGCAGCGCTTCCGGCAGCTTGCCTTCGCGCCACTGCTTGTCCTCCGGGGTTTCCAGGCGGATCGCCTCGACCGCCGCGTGGCCGCGCGTTTGCAGGGCTGCCAGGAGCTGCCGTTGGCGCAGCGCGAGCAAGCGCAGCACGGCGTCGTTGACGGTCAGCTCGCGGGCGCCCTTGAGCTTGCCGAGCAGGCGCGAGCCGTAGTGGCCGACGGTCTGCCAGGCGCCGCCGGCGAGGGCACCGAGGGCGGCGGCGGCGCCAAGGGTGACGCCGCCCACCAGCAGGTCGATGCCGGCGCCGGCCGCGGCACCGGCCGCAACCCCGCCGCCGAGGCGGATACCGAGTTGGCGCAGGGTCTCCGGATTGAACAGATCGTCGCCCCAGCGGCCGTCGAGCAGCGGCAGGTCGGCGGCGCGGGCGTCGTCCCTGGCGAAGGCGTAGAGCCGCAGCAACGCTTCCACGCAGGCCTGCTCGCGCTTGCGCACCTGCTGGTGCAGGTCGCGGGTGGCTTCCTGCACGGCGCTTTCGCCGCCGGGCACCAGGCGCCGGCAGGCGGCGACGTCGACCAGCAATTCGGCGATCAGCCGTTGCCCGGCGCGCAGGCGCGCGGCGGCCTGGGTCTCATGG
Organism: Pseudomonas sp. HMSC076A11; assembly: GCF_001810205.1. Classification (NCBI taxonomy): domain Bacteria; kingdom Pseudomonadati; phylum Pseudomonadota; class Gammaproteobacteria; order Pseudomonadales; family Pseudomonadaceae; genus Pseudomonas; species Pseudomonas sp. HMSC076A11. The sequence continues at coordinate 54,084 of NZ_KV800269.1, forward strand.
TCGGCGATCAGCCGGTCGAGTTGCGGCCGGGCGCGCTCCAGCAGCAGCGCCAGGCTCTCGTAGAGGCGCCGTTCGCCGTCCAGCGGCGGCGCCACGCTGTCGAAACGCACCAGGGCGTGCAGGCCCAGGCGAGCGAGGGCGGCGCGCCACTCCTCCTCGCGATGCTGCGGGCTGGCGACAAAGTTCAGCACCGGCAGCAGCGGCCGGCCGCAGCCGGCGAGCACCGCCAGTTCGTCGCGATACTTGGCCAGCACCGGTTCGCGGGCGTCGATCACGTAGAGCCCGGCGTCGGAGGCGAGCAACTGGCGGACCACCTTGGCTTCCTGTTCGAAACGCCCGCGCGCTTCGTTGCTGTCCAGCAACCGCGCCATGCGTTCCGGGCCATCGAGACGCTCGCCGGGGCGCTCCAGGGCGTCCAGGTAGTCGAGCAGGGCGATGGCGTCTTCCAGGCCGGGCGTGTCGTAGAGTTCCAGCAGCGCTTCGCCGTCCACCGACAGCCTGGCGCCCTCGACGTGGCGGGTGGTGCTGGGGCGATGGGAGACTTCGCCGAATCCACGGTCGCGAGTCAGGGTGCGCAGCAGCGAGGTCTTGCCGGTATTGGTGTGGCCGACCACGGCCAGGATCAGCGGCTCAGTCATGGCCGGTCTCCAGCCAGGCCAGCGGCGAGGTCTCGCTGTGCGGCAGTTGCAGGCGTTCCAGGGCGGCGTGCCAGTCACCCAGGCGGTCGCTGTCGAGCGCTTCGCCGGGCGGAGCCTGGAGCAGCCAGATGCGGGTGCTGGCGGCGCAGCGGGCGAGTTCGCCGAGCAGTGCCAGGGTGCCGCGGTCCGGCGAGCGACGCGGGTCGCAGGCGATGGCCAGGCGCGCCGGCGGGTAGCGGGTCAGTTGTTCGAGCAGGCGACGGCGCTGCTGGCCGTCGTCGAGGATGCCGGCGTCGGCGACGCCTTCGGCGAGCTTCGGCGGCCAGGGCCGGCGATCGTCCAGCTCCACCGCCACCAGCACCGCTCCGGCGGCTTCCTGGCCGGACTGGCCGCCCTGCGGCTCCGGCAGCCAGTCCGGTGCCGCGTCGCTGACGCCGAGGCGTTCGCTGGCCGGCATCAAGCGTTCGCGCAGCAGGCTGTAGCCTGGGTCGTCGAGGTCCAGGTCGAGGTGGGCCAGGCCGCGTTTCCAGCGCCACAGGCAGAGCAGACCGAGCAGCGCGCGCGGCAGGACCCCATAGACCAGCAGTACGCCTATCAGCCAGCCGGCCCAGGCGTGCCGTGCGGCTTCGCTGGCCAGGGCGGCGTCGCCGCTGGCGCGGATCAGCTCGGCGTCCGGCAACGGGAAGCCAAGCAACGCCGGCAGGGCGCCGAGCGCCTGGGTAAGGGCGATGAAGGTATCGCTGCCGAGAATGGTGGTTTCCCAGACGAAACCGTAGCGGCGGGTCGCCAGCAGGCCGAGGAGCATGGCCAGCGCGGTCAGCAGGCCGAGCAGCCAGAGCCCGTGGACCAGCGCGCCGAGGCCCCAGCGCGCCAGCCGGCGCCGGCCGAGCAGGACCAGTAGCGCCGGCGCCAGGTGCGCGGCGCGGGCATCGCGCGCCAGCTTGCCGCTGAGCCACAGCCAGAGCCGGCCGAGCGCGCCCGCGGCCTCGCCGCCGGCGAGCAGGCCGAGGGCCCAGCCGAGCAGGGTCAGCAGGTGCAGGCCGAGGAGGCTGGCCAGCGCCCAGAACACGTTGACCGGGCGCTGGCCATCGCCGAGCGCGGCGAAGGCCAGTCCGGCGCCGCTGGCCAGGGCCAGCACCAGCAGCAGGGCCAGCGCCAGCCGCGAACCCTGGCGCCAGGTCCGCTGGGCGTCGAGCAGGCCCTCGCGGCGGCCCAGCCAGTGGGCGCGGGTGAGAATACGGCGCGGCAGGGAACCGCCCTGGGCCAGCGCCTGGCGAACCGCCTCGCTGTCTTCCAGCGGACCGGCCTGCTCCTCGCGCAGGCGAACGGCCTCGGTCAGCCAGAGGGCGTCGAGGCCGGGATGCGTCGTGTGACTCAAGTCACCTCCTGTGTCGATTTCCCTGCCGAGCGTGAATCGTGCCCGGCCAACGGCGTCTGATCAGCGCCAAACATAGCAAAAAGCGCCCCGGCGGCTCATGCTGGCTTGCCAGCCGGCTGGCGGCGGGGTGTGGGGTTTTGACTGGCGCCGTGGCGAAAGCGTTCGGCGCCGGTAGCGAGAGGAACACTGAGATGAAGGTAGTACGCCGATACCCCCTGGCGCTGTTGCTGGGGATGGCGGGCGCGCTGGCCGACGAGTTGCCCGATGGCTCCTTGCTGCAACGCTATGGCGTGCAGGCCGACCAGTTGCCGACCCTGGCGGCGGATCCGCCGTCGCGCAAGGAGGAGAAGGAAACGCCGTCGCGCTTCCGGGTGGAGCCGGAGCAGCCCTTGGTGACCTTTGGCGTCAAGGACCACAAGGGCATGGAACCCACTGGCAACCCGTCGATCGACGCCATGCACGAGCGCGATCGGCGGATCTGCCGGAACATCAGGCGGCAGGCACTGGAGAAAGGCAAGGCACAGCCCTTCGACGGCTACATCGAGTGTCCATGAGGCCGGCGCCCGCGTACGAGCGCCGGTCGGGCTGCGTCAGCGCTGCTCGCGCAGGCGCACGGCGACGTCCGGCTGGTCGCTGAACAGGCCGTCGATGCCGGCGTCGAGGTAGGCCCTGATCTCGCCGGCCAGGTCGCCGCGCGACTGCGGGTTGCCGTCGGCGCTGCGGAACTCCGCCGGAAGGAAGCTGTTTTCCGCGCGGAAGGTGTAGGGATGCACCTTCAGCCCGGCGGCGTGGGCGTCGCCGACGAAGCGGGTCGGCTGGCCGAGGTTGCCGTTGGCATCGCGGGGAATCACGTAGCTCTTGTCCGGACCGACCCCGTAGGCGTAGCGCGCCACCTGGCGCAGGCCCTTGGCGGTGGCCATCTCGGCGTAGGTCAGGCTGCCGCCGGCAGCCTGCTGGTCGTAGGGCTGGCCGCTGCCGTAGAGCTGGACCAGGCGGATGCCGGTGAGGCGCTTGAGTTCCTTCAGGTTGTTCACCTCGAAGGACTGGATGAATACCGGCGCGCGCGGACCGAGGTAGCCGTTGCGGTGCAGGGTCTTCACCAGTGGGCGTTCCATGGCCAGGCCGAGGCGCTGGAAGTGGGTGCCGTGCTTGATCTCGGGGTACAGGCCGATGGTGCGTTGCTGGCTGATCTGCAGGCTTTTCACCAGGTCGATGATCTCCTGCAGGGTGGGGATCTCGAAGGTGCCGTCCAGGCGCGCATTGCCCGGGCGGATCGTGGGGATGCGCTCGATGGCGCGCAGGGTCTTCAGTTCGGCGAGGGTGAAGTCTTCGCTGAACCAGCCGGTGAGTTCCACTCCGTCGACTTTCTGCGTGCGCTTGCGGTCGGCGAATTCCGGGTGCTGGGCGACATCGGTGGTCAGGCCCAGCTCGTTGTCGTGGCGGGCGACCAGCTTGCCGTCGCGGGTCATCACCAGGTCCGGCTCGACGTAGTCGGCGCCCATCATCACCGCCAGGGCGTAGGCGCCCAGGGTGTGTTCCGGTACGTAACCGCTGGCGCCCCGGTGGGCGATGACCAGCGGCGAGCGTTCGTCGCTGGCCGGGTGGCGAACGGAGGCCTGGCCCTGGGCCCAGTCGATGGCGCGTTGTACGTTGCCGGTGTCGGCGTGGGCGGCGCTGGCCAGGCCAGCGGCGAGCATCAGGCAGGCGGCGCCGAGGTGGCGGCGCAGGAAGGCTGGTTGCATGACGGGTCCTCGTCGGCGGTTCGGGAGTGTTCCAGTCCAGCAGATTGACGCAGCCAGGTGATACTTCTTTGCCCGTTTCGCGACATTCCCGTGACAATCGCCGCCAGCGTGACGACGTCGGCGTTTTCCCGGCCAATCCAACGAAAGGGGCGGACGGCCGGGGCAGGGTATAGGGTGACGGCGCTCGCATAACAATAAGAGGATCGGTGATGGCTTCCGCGCAACCTGCCTCCGCGTTTCCCTGCCTGTCGTTGCAACTGGCCTGCCTGTTGCTGGGCGCCTGGCTGGCCTTCGATGCCCACGGCGGCGGCCCGGCCGTGGCGCCGCCGGCCCGTGTCGAAGCGCGTGTGCCGACGGCCGCTACCGATGACTGGGGACGCCAGCCGGACAGCCTGATGAGCGCCGTGCCGCCGCGCACGCTGGAGGCGAGCGTCGGCGCCCGCGGCTCGGGATCGGCGAGTTCGCGACTGTGGATCGCCGATACCGACTTCCGCCTGCACGACGACATCGGTTTCTTCATCCAGCGCATGCTGATCCGCATGGAGCCGACTCGTCCCGGCGCGCCCTTGTCGCTCGACGATCCGACGGCGATGGTGGCGCGGATCCAGGTCGGCGAGATATTCGTCAGCGACGCCACCCTGGCGACCCTGCTCAACCAGGACCTCGCCGCGTCCCGCGCGGCCGTGCGCAACCTCAGTATGAACACCCGCAAGGACGGCCAGGAAGTGCGTGGCGAGTTGTTGCGCAAGGGGCGCTGGCGGCCGCTGCGGATGCTCACCGAGATCGAGCTGAGCGGTCCGCTGGAGGTGACCCTGGTACCCCGGCGGATCTTCGTCGACGGGGTCGAGGTCACTTCGTCGCTGGCGGCGGCCTCGATCGAGATGTCCGAGGTGCTGAAGCTGAAGACCCGGCACATGGAACTGGTCGGCAACCGCATCCGCGTCGACCTCGACGGTTTGTTCCCGCCGCCGCGCCTGGACTTCCGCGTCAGTCGCCTGGCCCTGGCCGACGGCGGCATGCAACTCGCCCTCGGCGACTCCCTGGCCGACCTGCAATGGCCGGCATTACGGGCGCCGGACAGCTACATGTTCATCGAGGGCGGCGATATCAAGATGGCGCGCACCGTGCTGGTCAAGGCCTATGCCCTGTTCACCAGCCTCAGCCCGGGGCAGCCGCTGCTGTTCAATCTCTACGACTACCGGCGGCAACTGCAGAACGGCGTGATCCGCCTGCGCGAGGACGGCATGGTGCAGATCGCCGTGTCGCCGGTGAAGGCGCCGGCGCCGCTGGAGGCACGGCTGTGAGCCGGCGTCCGTGGGGCGTACTGCTTGGCTGTTGCCTGTTGGCGGCCAGCGCGGCCCAGGCCGAAAGCGCCATCGACCGGCAGCAGCGCGAACTGGCCCTGCTGCGCGAGGGCTGGTACCGGCAGGTCCCCCCGGCGCCGGTGCCGCTGCCCATGCGTACGGCCGGGCCGGCGGATTCCGGCCAGGATGGTGTCGGCATACTGCTGCGCAACGTGGACATGTACCTGCGCGGCAACATCGGTTTCCACGTGCCCGAGGTGAAGGGCTGGCTGGTGCCGAACCGGGCCGGCCAGCCGGTGGACTTCGACCGTCCGCAGGACATGCATTTCCAGGTGATGGACGGCGAGGTGCTGCTCAGCCCGCGGCAACTGGCCAACCTGTTCAACGAGCACATCCTCGCCTACGACGGGACCATGTTGAAGGACTTCCGCATGAGCAGTGCGGCGGGACGCCTGGAGGTGGAGGGGCGGGTGCGTCCGCTCGGCGTAGGGCCCTGGCTGCCGCTGCGGCTGGGCGGCGGCGTGGAGGTGGACGCGGCCAGCGGCGCGCTGGTCTATCGGCCCGACCAGTTGAGGGTGATCGGTCTGCCGCTGTACGGGGCGATGAGCCTGGTCGGCCTGCCGATGTCGGCGCTGGTCAGCCTCGATCGGCCGGGGGCGAGCCTGGTGGGCAGCGCCATGCGCCTGGACTACCGCAAGGTCTTCCCGCTGCTGGGCATCGACGGCCACGTACAGGAGGCCTGGCTCGACGACCAGGGGCTGCACCTGCGTTTCTCCCAGGCGCCCGGCCAGCCGTCGCCGGTGTTCAGCCCGCCGGCCGCGGCGGGCCCATCCTTCCTCTGGCTACAGTCGGGCGACCTGAAGATCTTCGAAATCCTCATCACCTACGCCCAGGTGCTGCTGAAGACCGAGACCCCGGATCAGGTGCTGACCTTCAACCTGCAGGACTACCGCAAGGTGCTGGCGACCGGCACCACCCAGGTCAACGAGGATGGCACCTTCTTCATGCAGGTGCCGCCGTATGCCAATCCCTTGTAGGCCGGCCCGCACAGTTGGCCTGGAGTCCGCCGGCGCGAGTGTTTATCCTCGCGCCTTTGTCCTTCCACGATGAGGTAACCCCATGGCACGACCGCTGGCGATGATCGCCGCCCTTGGCGAGAACCGCGCGATCGGCATCGACAACCGCCTGCCCTGGCGCCTGCCGGCCGACCTCAAGCATTTCAAGGCGATGACCCTCGGCAAGCCGGTGATCATGGGGCGCAAGACCTGGGACTCGCTGGGTCGGCCGCTGCCGGGCCGGCTAAACTTGGTGGTCAGCCGCCAGGCCGGCCTGGCACTGGAAGGTGCGGAAGTGTTCGCCAGCCTGGACGCCGCGCTGGCGCGCGCCGAGGCGTGGGCGCAGGCGGAGGACGCCGACGAACTGATGCTGATCGGCGGCGCCCAGCTCTATGCCGAGGCCTTGCCGCGCGCCGCGCGTCTCTACCTGACCCGGGTTGGCCTGGCGCCGGAGGGCGACGCCTTTTTCCCCGAGATCGATGGTGCGGCCTGGCGCCTGGCGTCGAGCATCGAACACGCCGCGGCTGACGATGCGCCTGCCTACGCCTTCGAGGTATGGGAGCGCCGCTGACGGTTCCAGGCGGGGTCAGAGGGTGATCAGCTCCGCCTCGATCTTCTTCCCCGCCACTTCCAGCACGCCGATCCCGATCGGCAAGCTGAAGCGCCGCGGCCCGGCGCTGCCCGGGTTGAGGTAGAGCACGCCGTCGCGCTCTTCCTTCAGCGGCTTGTGCGAATGTCCGGCGACCACCACGTCGATGCCTTCGGCGGCCGGGTCGAGGTCGAGTCGCTTGAGGTCGTGCAGCACATAGAGGGTCAGCCGGCCGATCTTTAGCAGCAGGCGCTCGGGGATGTCCGCCGCCCAGTCCTGGGTGTCGTTGTTGCCGCGCACCACCGAGAGCGGCGCCAGGCGTTCCAGCTCGGCGAGGATTTCCGGCTTGCCGATGTCGCCGGCATGGATCAACTGGTCGCAGCCGCGCAACCGTTCCAGCGCCTCGGGCCGGAGCAGGCCATGGGTGTCGGCGATCAGGCCGATGCGCAACGGGCGGCGGGACTGGGGCATGGGCGCGGGTCCGGGTTGCGGGACGGAAGAGGGTGGCCGACGGGCATGGCCATGCCGTCGATCATACCCAACCATTGGCCGGGTACGAAAACCCTTCGGCGAAAACCGCGACGCCACCCGGAGGTGGCGCCGCGCCTATCAGTGTCCGGCCTTCTGGACCGGGCTTTCCGGCAGGAACCAGTTCAGCAGCAGGGCGCAGATGCCGCCGGTGGCGACCCCGGACTCCAGCACGTTGCGCAGCGCCGCGGGCATGTGCGCGAGGAACTCCGGCACCTGCGAAACGCCCAGGCCGAGGGCCAGGGATACGGCGATGATCAGCAGGGCACGGCGGTCCAGCTGGATGCCGGCGAGGATGTTGATGCCCGAAGCGGCCACCGCGCCGAACATCACCATCGCCGCGCCGCCCAGTACCGGTTCCGGCACCGCCTGGATGACCCCGGCGACGCTCGGGAACAGGCCGAGCAGGACCAGCATGGCGGCGATCCAGAGGCCGACGTAGCGGCTGGCCACGCCGGTGAGCTGGATCACCCCGTTGTTCTGGGCGAACACTGAGCTGGGGAAGGTATTGAAGATACCGGCGAGGAACGAGTTGGCGCCGTTGACCAGCACGCCGCCCTTGATCCGCTGCATCCACAGCGGGCCTTCCACCGGTTGCTTCGACACCTTGCTGGTGGCGGTGACGTCGCCGATGGCTTCCAGGGAGGTGACCAGGTAGATCACCAGCATCGGGATGAACAGCGGCCAGGAGAAGTCCAGGCCGAAGTGCAGCGGGGTCGGTACCTGGAACAGCTCGGCCTGGTGCATGCCGGTGAAGTCCAGGCGACCGAGGTAGCCGGCCAGCGCGTAGCCGACGGCCAGGGCGATGACGATGGCGCAACTGCGCATCCATACCACCGGGATGCGGTTGAGCACCACGATGATGCCCAGCACCACGCCGGACAGCAGCAGGTTCTCGCCGTTGGCGAAGGTGCCGTTGGACATCGCCGAGAAGCCGCCGCCCATGCTGATCAGGCCGACCTTGATCAGGGTCAGGCCGATCATCAGCACGACGATGCCGGTCACCAGCGGGGTGATCAGCCGCTTGACGAACGGCAGTATGCGCGAGATGCCCATCTCGACGAAGGAGCCGGCGATGACCACGCCGAAGATCGCCGCCATCACGCTTTCCACCGGCGTGCCCTGCTTGACCATCAGCGCCCCGCCGGCGATCAGCGGGCCGACGAAGTTGAAGCTGGTGCCCTGGACGATCAACAGTCCGGCGCCGAACGGGCCGAAGCGCTTGCACTGGACGAAGGTGGCGATGCCGGAGATCACCAGCGACATCGACACGATCAGATTGGTGTCGCGCGGCGATACGCCCAGCGCCTGGCAGATCAGCAGGCCGGGGGTAACGATCGGCACGATGATCGCCAGCAGGTGCTGGAGGGCGGCGAGCAGGGCGATGGGAGCGCTGGGACGGTCGTCCAGGCCATAGACCAGGTCGTTGCGGGCGGTGGCGTCCGACGGGCTTTGCAGGGAACTCATGGTGGCGGTCCGGGGAAAAAGAGCGCGATTTTACTGGGCGAACACGGTCTCGCCCAGGCCTGGCTGCGCCGCATGTCGGCGGATAACGCCGGTGGCGTATGCGCCCTACGGTTGGAGCGTGGGTGAGCGGTAGGGCGAATGACCGCTTGCGATTATCCGCCATTCGGCGCGCGTACGCGTGAATGAAAAAGCCCGGCGCGGGACCGGGCTTTTTTCGTCGCGGGACGATTCAGCCGTCCAGCAGCGCCTTGTTGCGTACCGCGCCCTTGTCGGCGCTGGTGGCGAGCAGGGCGTAGGCCTTGAGCGCGGTGCTGACGCGGCGGGCACGCGGCGCGGCCGGCTTCCAGCCCTTCTTGTCCTGTTCGGCGCGGCGTGCGGCGAGTTCTTCGTCGCTGACCAGCAGGTTGATCGAGCGATTGGGAATGTCGATCAGCACCTTGTCGCCGTCCTGCACCAGGCCGATGGCGCCGCCGGCGGCGGCTTCCGGGGAGGCGTGACCGATGGACAGGCCCGAGGTTCCGCCGGAGAAGCGTCCGTCGGTGAGCAGGGCGCACTGCTTGCCCAGGCCCTTGGACTTCAGGTAGCTGGTCGGATAGAGCATTTCCTGCATGCCCGGCCCGCCCTTCGGTCCTTCGTAGCGGATGATCACGATGTCGCCGGCCTTCACCTCGTCGCCGAGGATGCCTTTCACCGCGGCGTCCTGGCTTTCGAAGATCTTCGCGCTGCCTTCGAACACGTGGATCGACTCGTCGACCCCGGCGGTCTTCACCACGCAGCCGTCGAGAGCGATGTTGCCGTAGAGCACGGCCAGCCCGCCTTCCTTGGAATAGGCATGCTCGACGCTGCGGATGCAGCCCTCGGCGCGGTCGTCGTCCAGGCTCGGCCAGCGGGTGTTCTGGCTGAACGCGGTCTGGGTCGGGATGCCCGCCGGACCGGCCTTGAAGAAGGTGTGCACGGCTTCGTCGCGGGTCTGGGTGATGTCCCACTGGGCGATGGCGTCGGCCATGCTCGGGCTGTGCACGGTGGGGACGTCGGTGTGCAGCAGGCCACCGCGGGCCAGTTCGCCGAGGATGGAGAAGATGCCGCCGGCGCGATGCACGTCTTCCATGTGGTACTTCTGGATGTTCGGCGCCACCTTGCACAGTTGCGGCACCTTGCGCGACAGGCGGTCGATGTCGCGCAGGTCGAACGGCACCTCGGCCTCCTGGGCGGCGGCCAGCAGGTGCAGGATGGTATTGGTCGAGCCGCCCATGGCGATGTCCAGGGTCATGGCGTTCTCGAAGGCCTTGAAGTTGGCGATGTTGCGCGGCAGCACGCTGTCGTCGCCTTCGCCGTAGTAGCGCTGGCAGAGTTCCACGGCCAGGCGCCCGGCGCGCAGGAACAGTTGCTCGCGGTCGGCGTGGGTGGCCAGGGTCGAGCCGTTGCCCGGCAGCGACAGGCCGAGCGCCTCGGTCAGGCAGTTCATCGAGTTGGCGGTGAACATGCCGGAGCAGGAGCCGCAGGTCGGGCAGGCGCTGCGCTCGTACTCGGCGACCTTCTCGTCGGAGCAGGAGTCGTCGGCGGCCACCACCATGGCATCGACCAGGTCCAGGCCGTGGCTGGCCAGCTTGGTCTTGCCGGCTTCCATCGGCCCGCCGGAGACGAACACTACCGGGATGTTCAGGCGCAGCGCGGCCATCAGCATGCCGGGGGTGATCTTGTCGCAGTTGGAGATGCAGACGATGGCGTCGGCGCAGTGGGCGTTGACCATGTATTCCACGGAGTCGGCGATGATCTCCCGGCTCGGCAGCGAATAGAGCATGCCGTCGTGGCCCATGGCGATGCCGTCGTCGACGGCGATGGTGTTGAATTCCTTGGCCACGCCGCCGGCCTTCTCGATCTCGCGGGCGACCAGTTGGCCGAGGTCCTTCAGGTGCACGTGGCCGGGCACGAACTGGGTGAAGGAGTTGGCGATGGCGATGATCGGCTTCTTGAAGTCTTCGTCCTTCATCCCGGTGGCGCGCCAGAGGGCGCGGGCGCCGGCCATGTTGCGGCCGTGGGTGGAGGTTTTCGAGCGGTAATCGGGCATGACGATTTCCTGCGGCTAATCAGGTTCGGGTTATGACTGTATCGTGAGCGTCGAAGGAACCGGATGCAAACGGGGAATAGCCGAGTGTACGGAGTTGGCCGGGGTCTGAATGGGGTCACCATTGGCGACGGCCTGGGCTCACTGCCCGCCGGGGGATGATTGGCGAGGAATGCCCGGATTCTAAGCCCAGAGCGGGCGAATGGGGAAGGCTGGCGGTCGGCGGAGCGGCGCGTCGCGACCCGGCTGGCGTCTTGCGCCGCCCGTCGCGCCATGAGCGGCGGTGGCCGTAGGGCGGATGAACGCAGGCGCTCATCCGCCGGGACGGGCTCAGCCGTTGGGCAGCAGCCGGCAGGTCAGGCTCTTGATGTAGCGGGTTTCCGCGATCGCCAGGTGCACCGGATGGTCGGGGCCCTGGCCGCCGCGCTCGAGCAGCTGGATGTTGCGGTCGAGATGGCGGGCGCTGCCGATCAGGATGTTCTGCAGGTCGTCCTCGGGCAGGTGCATCGAGCAGGAGGCGCTGACCAGGATGCCGTCCTTGCTCAGCAGGCGCATGGCCTGTTCGTTGAGACGGCGGTAGGCGGCCTCGCCGTTCTTCAGGTCCTTCTTGCGCTTGATGAAGGCCGGCGGGTCGGCGATCACTACGTCGAAGCGTTCGTCGGCGGCCTTCAGCTCGCGCAGGGCCTCGAACACGTCGCCCTCGACGCAGGCGACCTTCTCCGCCACGCCGTTCAGCGCCGCGTTGCGCTCGACGCCGTCGAGGGCGAAGGCGGACGCGTCCACGCACATCACTTCGCTGGCGCCGAAGGCGGCGGCCTGGATGCCCCAGCCACCGATATAGCTGAACAGGTCGAGGACCCGCTTGCCCTGCACGTAGGGCGCCAGGCGCGCGCGGTTCATGCGGTGGTCGTAGAACCAGCCGGTCTTCTGCCCGGCCAGCACCGGCGCCTCGAACTTCACGCCGTTCTCTTCCAGGGCGACCCACTCCGGCACTTCGCCGTAGGCATTGGCCACGTAGCGCTCCAGGCCCTCGGCGTCGCGCGCGCTGGAGTCGTTCTTCCAGAGCACGGCGGCGGGCTTGAGCACCTGCAGCAGGGCGGCGAGCACCTCGTCCTTGCGCAGTTCCATGGCTGCGGACGCCAGTTGCACCACCAGCACGTCGCCAAAGCGATCGACCACCAGGCCGGGCAGCAGGTCGGAATCGCCGTAGACCAGCCGGTAGAACGGCTTGTCGAAAAGCCGCACGCGCAGGCTGAGGGCGATGTTGATGCGATGAACCAGCAGCGATTTGTCGAGAACGTGCTTGGTATCACGGGAAATGAGGCGGCCGCAGATGAGATTGTTCGGGCTCAGCGCGACGATGCCCAGCGGCTTGCCGTTGGCCATTTCCAGCACCGCCTGGTCGCCGGCGGCGAAGGCATTCAGCGGCGTCGCGGCGACATCCACCTCGTTGCTGTAGACCCACAGGTGGCCGGCGCGCAGGCGGCGCTCGGCGTTGGCTTTGAGACGCAAGCTGGGCAGGGTCATGGGAAAGGCTCCGGCAAAAGAGCGCGATTATAGCGCAGCGACGGGATTCGCCGCTGCGCGAACGCGGGCCGTTCAGCCGGCGAGGATTTCGATGAATCGACGGTTGAAGGCCGGGATGTCTTCGGGTTTGCGGCTGCTCACCAGCTTGCCGTCCACCGCTACCTCCTGGTCCACCCAGTGGCCGCCGGCGTTGTTGATGTCGTCCTTGAGCGACGGCCAACTGGTCAGGGTACGACCCTGCACCAGGCCGGCGGAGATCAGCAGCCAGGCGCCGTGGCAGATCACCGCCACCGGCTTGCTCGCCTGTTCGGCGCGGATCGCCAGTTCCTGGGCCTTGGCCAGGCTGCGGATCTGGTCGGAATTGATCACCCCGCCGGGCAGCAGCAGGGCGTCGTAGTCATCCAGGCTGGCGTCTTCGAAGGTGCCGTCGACGCGGAAGGCCTCGGCTGGCTGGTGATGGTTCCAGCCGCGCACCTCGCCGGCCTTGTCGGAAAGAATCCTTACCGTGGCGCCGGCGTCTTCCAGGGCTTTTTTCGGACCGGTCAGTTCGACCTGTTCGAAACCGTCGGTCACCAGGGCGGCGACGACCTTGCCGTGCAGGGATTGGGTCATGGCATGTCTCCCGATATCAGAAGGGGTATTCATTCCGACCCTGGCGGCTGCGGGAAAAGTTCCATGTCCGTTGCCTGGCGCCGCTTTTCCGGCAGAAGCCCGCCCCATGGCGGGGTTCTCCGGGTAAACTGCGCGCACCGTCAACTTTCGCCTCCGTCCTCATGGTCCAAGAACTCACCGCCGAGCAGATCCGCCAGGCCCTGCAAGGCATCAGCGTGCCGCCGCAACCCCAGATCATGGTCGACCTGCAGATGGAGCAGGTCATGCCCAATCCGGACCTGAAGAACATTGCCAGGCTGATCAGCCAGGACCCGGGCCTTTCCGGGGCTCTCCTGAAACTGGTGAACTCGCCGTTCTTCGGCCTGGCCAATCGCATCACTTCGATCCAGCGCGCGGTGAACCTGCTGGGCAGTCGTTCGGTGATCAACCTGATCAACGCCCAGTCGATCAAGGGTGAGATGAGCGACGACACCATCGTCACCCTCAACCGTTTCTGGGACACCGCCCAGGACGTGGCCATGAGCTGCCTGAGCCTGGCCAAGCGGATCGGCTACGAATCGGTGGACGAAGCCTACGCTCTCGGCCTGTTCCACAACTGCGGCATCCCGCTGATGCTCAAGCGCTTCCCGCACTACATGGCGGTGCTGGAAGAGGCCTACGCCGCCGCCAGCGACGAACGCCGGGTGGTGGACACCGAGAACCGCGTGCTGAACACCAACCATGCGGTGGTCGGCTACTACACCGCGCGCTCCTGGCGCCTGCCGGAGCACGTCTGCGAGGCGATCGCCAACCACCACAACGCGTTGTCGATCTTCGGCGACGAATCGGCACGCGATACCCAACTGAAGAACCTGCTGGCGATCCTGAAGATGGCCGAACACATCTGCGGTTCGCACCGGGTCCTCGGCAACCAGCCGGAAGACCACGAATGGAACAGCATCGGTGCGCTGGTGCTGGACTACGTCGGGCTCACCGACTACGACTTCGAGAACCTCAAGGGCTCGATCCTCGAGCTGGGCGTCGGCCAGGGCAGCTACTGACTGGCCGCGCCGCGGCGCTTCCTGCTAAGGTGCCGCGGTCAACCGGATTGCTGCCGCCATGCCCGAACTACCCGAAGTCGAAACCACCCGCCGGGGCATCGCCCCCTACCTCGAAGGCCAGCGCGTCGAGCGCGTGATCGTGCGCGAGCGGCGCCTGCGCTGGCCGATTCCCGAAGACCTGGACGTGCGCCTGTCCGGACAACGCATCGTCAGCGTCGAGCGCCGCGCCAAGTACCTGCTGCTGGGCGCCGAGGCCGGTACGCTGATCAGCCACCTGGGCATGTCCGGCAGCCTGAGGCTGGTGGAGAGCGGCACCCCGGCCAGTCGCCACGAGCACGTCGACATCGAGCTGGCCTCGGGCATGGCCCTGCGCTACACCGATCCGCGGCGCTTCGGCGCCATGCTCTGGAGCCTGGCGCCACTGGAACACGAGTTGCTGCGCAACCTCGGCCCGGAACCGCTGACCGACGCTTTCGCCGGCCAGCGTCTGTTCGAGCTGTCGCGCGGGCGGAGCATGGCGGTCAAGCCGTTCATCATGGACAACGCGGTGGTGGTCGGGGTCGGCAACATCTACGCCAGCGAAGCGCTGTTCGCCGCCGGCATCGATCCGCGCAAGCCCGCCGGGAGCATCTCCAAGGCGCGCTACCTGCGCCTGGCGGAGGAGATCAAGCGGATCCTGGCGATCGCCATCGAGCGCGGCGGCACCACCCTGCGCGATTTCGTCGGCGGCGACGGCCAGCCCGGTTACTTCCAGCAGGAATTGTTCGTCTATGGCCGTGGCGGGGAGTTCTGCAAGGTCTGCGGCAGCACCCTGCGCGAGATCCGCCTAGGCCAGCGCGCCAGCGTGTACTGCCCGCGCTGCCAACGCTGAAGCGCCGCGCCGCGCATACTCTACCGCCACAAGAAGGGCCGCCACGGTGAGCGGCCTGCCATAAGAAAGGTGCACGATGTCCGGCAATTACCTGCCTCGCAACACCCTGGTCGAGTCGCTCGGCCATGCCATGCTGAAACTCTCCGGCTGGAAGATCGAGGGCCAATTGCCCGCGCTCGACAAGTTCGTGGTGATCGGCGCCCACCACACCTCGAACTGGGACTTCGTGGCCTTCCTTGCCGCCAAGTTCGTCCTGCGCCTGAACGCCCGCTGGTTCGGCAAGCACACCCTGTTCAACGGCCCGCTGGGCGGCCTGATGCGGCGCTGGGGTGGCATCCCGATCCAGCGCCACCTGAAGCTGAATACCGTGGACCAGGCGATCCAGGCCTTCCGCGAGCACCGCGAGTTCATGCTGATCATCGCTCCGGAAGGCACGCGCAAGAAGGTCGACCGCTGGCGCATGGGCTTCTACCACATCGCCCGTGGCGCCGGCGTACCGGTGGTGCCGGCGGCGCTGGACTACGAAAACCGGCGGATCGTCATCGGCGAACCCTTCTGGCCGACCGGCAACGAGGACGCCGACCTGTGCAGCCTGATCGGCTTCTACCGGCCGTTCATCCCGAAAAAGCCGCACTACGCATTCCTCGGCGATTGAAGGCGGTCACGCTGGCACTACCCGCAGCGCTGTTATAGTTAGGCGATATCTGCCCAACCAAAAACCAGAAAGGACCGCCTCCATGAACCTGTTTCGCACCACCGCGCTCGTGCTGGCGCTGACCACCGGGCTCTCGTCCATGCCCGCGCTGGCGGATGCCGTGCAGGAAAACGCCAGCGGCGACCCGATGTACACCGTCGAAGCGCCCCCCGCGTACGCCATGATCGGCGATCTGCTCATCGCCCGTCCCTTCCTGATCGCCGCCACGGCCGTCGGGGCGGTGGCCTTCGTGGTCAGCCTGCCGTTCACCGCGGCCAGCGGCAGCGTCGGCAAGGCCGGCCAGGCGCTGGTGGTCGATCCGGGCAAGGAAGCCTTCGTCCGTTGCCTGGGCTGCACCACCAGCGGCTATAACCACGACGAAAGCTGAGTTTCCAACGGAATGAAAAAAAGCCGGTCATCGACCGGCTTTTTGTTTTCTCGATGCATTGCAGGGGGCACGGAGATTGGGCTAAGTCTTTTCTTCCGCCACGGCAGGCGGCAGCTATAGCGCCGCATCGGCCGATGACAGATGTTCCGCACGGACCGTTCGCGGCACTTGATCGGACTCTCCGATGGTGACAGTGTCCTGCTGACCAGCAAGGTCACAAGGTCGACCAGGGGTGGCCGACCGACTCAACCAAGATAAGGATTTCGCGTATGTTCAGTCAGTGGGTGTTCCTGTCCGTCCTTGCTCTTGCCGTACCCTCGTTCGCCTGGGCGGAGGATGCGGTGTCCGACCTTGCCAAGGAGCAGTCCAAGGCCGAGCAGGGCGACAAGCGCGGCGATGAACTGTTCGCCGAATTCACCCGCCTCCGCCAGGCCGCCGAGACGGGGGAGCCGCAGGCTCTGTTCGATTTCGGCGCCTACTTCTACCAGCAACAGAACTACGCCAGCGCGCGCGAATGGTGGGGCAAGGCGGCCGCTGCGGGGATGGTCCGCGCGCAGATCCAACTGGCCATGCTCTATCGCGATGGTGACGGCGGGCCACAGGACAAGACCGAGGCGGCACGCTGGTTCCGGAAGGCCGCGGAGCAGGGGGATGCCGCCGCCCAGAATGAAATGGGCGTTCTCTACTGGAGAGGCGAAGGGGTCGACCAGGACCGGGTGAAGGCCGGGACCTGGTTCGAACGCGCGGCGGCCAGCGGTAGCGAAGACGCCGAAACCAATCTGGGATGGTTCTACCTGGACGACTCGCAAGGCGTCTATTCCGCCACTTCAGACGAGGAAGCCGCCCTGCTGGACCGTTATGCCGGCAGCCGGGAAAAGGCCTTCCACTGGTTCTGCAAGGCTGCGACCCAGGGAGATGCCCGTGCCCAGTTCAAGGTGGGCGAGGCCTACTGGAACGGTTCCGGTGCCGGGATGAACAAGCTGCAAGCGCGGCTCTGGCTGGAAAAGGCCGCACAGCAGCAGGATGCGGATGCCATCGCCTGGTTGGAGAGCGCCGCGAACGCAGCCTGGTACACCCGCCTGGAAAACTGGATTCACGCTGCGCTGGATGGAGAGCTGTCCGGCGTCGCCGACTGCTCCGGTGCCGCCGATCGCCGGCACTCCGGCCGAGGCATGGAGGGCGCCCCGTCTGACCCGGAGGCGGTGGAAGCCAGTGCGGAGGATGCGCAGCAGGCGGTTGAAGCGGCGAGCCAGTGAGGCACGCCGCCTGGATTGCCAGCCGGACTCGTCGGCGAAATCCCTACGCGGCGCCTATCTGGGTGAGATCGTCGAACATTTTTTGAGCGCTGTCTCTCGTTTGTTCAGTGCGGCCGAGGCTGCGCTTGCGCCTCCAGGGACAGAGACGAGTAGCCGATCCCGCGCGGGTCGCTGGCGGCGTCGACGCGGCCGCTGCGCTTGTCCCAGTAGAGCACCTGCTGGTTGCCGTAGCTGCGCTCCAGGCGTTTGAGCTGATAGCCGCGCCGGCGCAGTTCGGCGGCCTCGGCATCGCTGAAGGCGCGCGGTTCGTACTCGACGACGTCCGGCTTGTACTGGTGGTGGTAGCGCGGCGCGGCGACCCATTGGCCGACCGGGCGACCGTCGAAGTACTGCAGCATGGAGATCAGAACCATGCTCGGGATGCGGCTGCCGCCAGGGGTGCCGAAGGCGGCGAAGTCGGTCGGGCTTTCCAGGAAGCTCGGGCTCATGCTCGACAGCGGGCGCTTGCCGGCCGCCACCGCGTTCGCCTGGCTGCCGGCCAGGCCGTAGCTGTTGGCGCCCTGGGTGTCGGCGGCGAAATCGTCCATCTCGTTGTTCAGCACCACGCCGGTACCGGGAACGGTGAAGGCGGCGCCGAACGGCAGGTTCACCGAGAGGGTGGCGGCCACCGCGTTGCCCTGGGCATCGATCACCGCGAAGTGGGTGGTGTGGTCGCCTTCGCGCCAGGCCGGCGCCTCCGGCAGCGCCGAGCTGGGCGTGGCGCGGCGCGGGTCGATGCCGGCGGCAAGGCGCTTCAGGTAGTCCGGCGCCAGCAAGCTGGGCAGCGGGTTGGCGACGAAGTCCGGGTCGCCGAGCAGGCCTCGATCGCGGTAGGCACGGCGCAGGACCTCCAGCACGTAATGGGCGCGCTGTACCGGCTCGGCCTTCTGCCACGGCAGCTGTTCCAGCATCTGCAGGCTCTGCGCCAGGGCGACGCCGCCGGCCGAGGGCGGCGGTGCGCTGATCAGTTCGCGGCCGTTGGCCAGCTTCACCTCCAGCGGGCGGCGTTCGATCACCCGATAGTCGCGCAGGTCGGCCGCGCTCCAGATGCCGCCGCCGGCGCGGACCTCGGTGAGCAGCTTGTCCGCTGTCTCGCCTTCGTAGAAGCCGATCCGCCCGTAGCGCCCGAGGCGTTCCAGGGTACGCGCCAACTGCGGTTGGCGGAGCAGGTTCCATTCGTCGGGGATTCCGCCCTTGTCGAGGAAGATCCGCGCGGTTTCCGGGTCCTTGCGCATCGCTTCCAGGCGCATGGCGGCGCGGTCGCGGTAGACCCGGTCGACGGATACGCCATCCACCGCCAGGCGGATGGCCGGCACCAGGTTGTCGGCCAGGGGCTTGCGTCCGTAGCGGCCGCTCAATTCGACCAGCGCCGCCGGCAAGCCGGGGATCGCCGCCGCCAGCGGGCCGTCGACGGACAGCCTGGGGTCGACCTTGCCGTTGCGCCGGTACATGTCGGCGTAGGCGGCCTTCGGTGCGCGCTCGCGGGCGTCGAGGAAGCGATAGGTCGGCTGCGCGCCGGCCTGGCGCAGAAGGAAGAATCCACCGCCGCCGAGTCCCGAGCCGTAAGGCTCGGCTACCGCCAGGGCAGCGGCGATGGCCGCCGCGGCGTCGAAGGCGTTGCCGCCATTGGCCAGGGTTTCCAGGCCGGCGACGGTCGCGGCCGGATGTGGCGTGGCGACGGCGGCCTGCTGCGGTGCGTGGGCGTCGCCGCGAAAGCTGTCGGCATGCGCCGCGAGGCTGAGCAGGGACAGGCCGCAGGCGGCGACCAGGGTACGGACGGGCAGGTTCAGGAAGGACATGGCGGCTCACTGTTCAGCGGCGTTCGCGGGACGGGACCGCGAACGCCTCAGACTGGATTGCCAAGGATAGCCAAAAGCGCGTCGGACGGGGCGCGAACCGTCCCTGAAGGACAGGCGCCGGCGGGGATCAGGCCTTGCCGGTGATCTTCCGGTATTTCTCCATCAACTGGTCCTTGCTCTCGACATTGGCGTCGTCAAGGGGAATGCAGTCCACCGGACAGACCTGCTGGCACTGCGGCTCGTCGTAGTGGCCGACGCACTCGGTGCAGAGATTGGGATCGATCACATAGATTTCTTCGCCTTGCGAGATCGCGCCGTTCGGGCATTCGGGTTCGCAGACGTCGCAATTGATGCAATCGTCAGTGATTTTCAGGGACATCTAACAACTCCAACCGCGACGGACAGCCACGGCATCGGTAACGGGAATAGCGGAATTGTGCCGCATCGGCGCCCGCAGTGCACGCGGGACGCCGACGGGAGGCCGGCGGAGAGACGCGGATCAGCGTTTGAAACGTTCCGCCAGGGCGTCTGCCACGGCCGGATGCACGAACTTGCTGATATCCCCGCCGAGAGCGGCGATTTCCCGGACCAGCGTCGAGGAAATGAAGGAATACTTCTCCGACGGGGTGAGGAACATGCTTTCCACGTCGGGGGCGAGCTGGCGGTTCATGTTGGCCAGCTGGAACTCGTACTCGAAGTCGGAAACCGCGCGCAGGCCGCGGAGGAAGACATTCGCCTTCTGCTCCTTGACGAAGTGCGCCAGCAGGGTGGAGAAGCCCACCACCTCGACGTTCGGCAGGTGCTTGGTGACCTCCTGGGCCAGCGCAACCCGCTGTTCCAGGCTGAACAGGGGGTTCTTCTTGGGGCTGGCGGCGACCGCGATGATCACATGGTCGAAAAGCCGTGAAGCACGTTCGATCAGATCGCCGTGACCCTTGGTGATGGGATCGAAGGTGCCTGGGTACAGCACTCGGTTCATCGCTACGTCCTGGCAGGGTTTCGTAAGGGAATCGGATGGTAGCGCAGGGATGCCCGTGCGGCCAAGACGCACGGGCCATCGGCCTTTAGCCCATAGGTCTGATGGCGCCGGGCCGGCTGCCGCGGCGCGCGGCCGGCCCGGCGGCGGCGGTTCAGGCCCTGGCCAGGCGTTCGGCCAGCGCGCTGGCCAGTTGCGCGGTAAGACCGTAGACCGAGAGCTGCGGGTTGGCGCCGATGCTGGTGGGGAACAGCGAGCCGTCGTGGATCGACAGGTTCCGCAGGTGGTGATGGCGGCCGAGGCTGTCGGCCACCGCCACGGCCGGGTCTTCGCCCATGGCGCAGCCGCCCATGACGTGGGCGCTGCCCAGGCGCGTGCGGTAGATCTCCAGGCGCAGGCCGTCGATGATCCCGCGCGCCTCCTGCAGGTTCTTCGCGCTACGCGCGTCGCTGTGCACCGGCCGCACTTCCCGGGCGCCGGCGGCGAACTGGATCTCCGCCATGGTATGGAAGGCACGGCGGATACCGTCCCAGGTGTAGTCGGTCATCCGGTAGTCGAGCACTGGGGTGTCGTCGCCGCGCAGGCCGACCGAGCCCTCCGCGCTGTCCGGGTGGAAGCCGTCGCGGAGCAGGGCGAGCATCATGTTGGTATGCGGTAGCTGTTCCATGCGCAGGGCGTTGTCGCTGCCGAAGCCGCCGAGCAGCACCGAGGCCAGCGACGGTTGCAGCGGCGGCACCTCCAGTTTGTAGGACATGCGTCCGGTGACACCGTCGTCCCATTGGAAATGGTCGGAGTAGATCGACTGCGGTGCGCCGTAGAAGGGGTTGATCACCCGGTCGAACAGCCCTGCGCTGAAATTCACCGTGTGCAGGAAGGTGCGCTTGCCGACCCGCTGGCTCGGATCAGGCGCCTTCGAGCGGAGAAGAATCGCCGGGGTGTTGATGCCGCCGCCGGAGAGCACGTAGTGCCTGCCCCGGACCCTGATCCGGCGGCCGTTGGGCGCCACGCAGCGCTCATCCATGCCCAGGCATTCGAGGCCCGTCACCTTGTCGCCGTCCAGCAGCAGCCGGTTGGCGCGCGCCAGGTAGAGCAGCTCGCCACCCTTGTCGAGGGTCGCCGGGATGGTGGTGACCAGCATCGACTGCTTGGCGTTGACCGGGCAGCCCATGCCGCAGTAGCCGAGGTTCCAGCAACCGAGGACGTTGCGCGGGATGACCTTCCAGTGATAGCCGAGCTTCTCGCAGCCCAGGCGGATCACGTCGTTGTTGGCATTCGGCGGCAGCGCCCAGGGCGCCACGTGCAGGCGCTGCTCCATTTTCTCGAACCAGGGCGCCATGTCCTCCGCGCTGTGGCCCTTGACCCCGTAGACCTGGGCCCAGTGCTGCAGGGTCGGTTCCGGGGTGCGGAAGCTGCTGGTCCAGTTGATCAGGGTGGTGCCGCCCACGGCGCGGCCCTGGAGGATGGTGATGGCGCCGTCCTTGCTCATCCGGCCGATGCCTTCCTGGTACAGCTCGGGGTAGGCGTCGGCCTCCTGCATCTTGAAATCGCTGCTGGTCTTCAGCGGGCCTTCTTCCACCAGCAGCACCTTCAGGCCGGCGGCGCTGAGGATTTCCGCGGTGGTGCCGCCGCCGGCGCCGGTGCCGACCACGACCACGTCGGCCTCCAGCTCCAGGTCGTCGTCCAGGCGCGAGCCGTTGTAGGTTTTCCAGCCGCGGGCGAGGCCCTCGGCGAACAGATCGGGTACAGGCATGAATGCACTCTCAGGCTAGGCGGCTTTGGGCTCTTCGTATTGTTCCGGGGGCGGCTCAAGCGATCTTCGGCGGTCCGGGGTAGCCACAATGGGCCCACGCCTCGGGGCGGGCGTACCAGGCCATCATCGCCAGTTGCATCAGCGAACTGTGGCCCATCCGCAACAGGCCGATGAAGCTGTTTTCCCAGCGCGAAAGGAATGCCCGCACGTCGTCGCCGCTGGCGTTCTCCCAACTGCCCCAGATACCGGTGAGCGGGCCACGGGTGAGCGGCAGGGCGAGCACGTCGAAGAGTTGCTGGGTGAGCTTGAACATCTCCGGGGAGAGCCGCGCCAGGTTGTGGTCGAGGCTCTGGATCGCGCCCTCCACGGCTTTCGGCATCTGCTCGGCGGAAACCGCGCCGAGCAGCATCACCGGCAGCAGCGCACGGAGGAACGGCAGGTCGGATTCGCGGACCTTTTCCAGGCCGCTCGCCGGTTTCTCCGCCGAACAGCCGGTGAGGCTGGCGGTGACGCCCGCGGTGGCGAGGAAGGCGCCGCCGATCAGGCCGACTTTCATCAGGCTGCGTCGGGACAGGCCGGCGCTTTCAAGGGTGGTGTCGCTCATTGTTGTTATGTCACCTGCAGCGTAGGAATGAGGGGGCGCCGCACGCGCCCCGGTTCAGCGCACGAACAGCTTGTAGACGAGCTTCTGGATCGACTTGCCGTAGGGGGGGTAGATCATTCGCGCGGCGTTGAAGCGCGGCTTGCTGAACACGCCCTTGGCCTTGCTGAAGGTGAGGAAGCCTTCGTGGCCATGGTAGTGGCCCATGCCGGAGGGACCGACGCCACCGAACGGGATGTCGTCCTGGGCGACATGCAGCAGGGTGTCGTTCAGACACACACCGCCTGAGTGGGTCTCGTGCAGCACGCGCTGCTGCTGCGTCTTGTCGTAGCCGAAGTAGTACAGGGCCAGCGGTCGCGGGCGCTGGTTGACGTAGGCCAGGGCGTCTTCCAGGCGCTCGTAGGGGATCACCGGCAGCAGCGGGCCGAAGATTTCCTCCTGCATCACTGTCATGTCGTCGCTGACGTTCAGCAGCAGCGTCTGCGGCAGGCGCCGTTGCTGGCCTTCGGCGAACAGCGGGACGAGGGTCGCGCCCTTCTCGCGGGCGTCGTCGAGATAGCCCCGGAGGCGGCCGAGCTGGCGCTCGTTGATGATCGCGGTGTAGTCGGGGTTGTCCGAAAGACGCGGGAAGAAGCCCTGGACCACCTCCTTGTACTGACTGACGAATTCCTCGACGCGCCGGCTCGGTACCAGCACGTAGTCGGGCGCGACGCAGGTCTGCCCGGCGTTGAGGCTCTTGCCGAAGGCGATCCGCTCGGCGGCGTCCTTCATCGGCACGCTGTCGGAGACGATCGCCGGCGACTTGCCGCCCAGCTCCAGGGTGACCGGGGTCAGGTTCTCGGCGGCGGCGCGCATCACGTGCTTGCCGACGCTGGTGGCGCCGGTGAACAGCAGGGGGTCGAACGGCAGCTTGGAAAAGGCCACGCCGACGTCTACCTCGCCTAGCACCACGGCGACCTGGTCCTCGGGGAAGATCCGCGCCAGCAGGTCCTTGAGCAGGCGCCCGGTGGCCGGGGTCGACTCGCTCATCTTGATCATCACCCGGTTGCCGGCGGCGAGGGCCCCGGTCAGCGGGCCGATGGAGAGGAACAGCGGATAGTTCCAAGGCACGATCACCCCGACCACGCCCAGCGGCTGGTACACCACCTGGGCCGAGGCCGGCTGGAATTGCAGGCCGACCGCGCGGCGCGCGGGCTTCATCCATTTCTTCACGCGCTTGGCGGCGTAGTGGATGCCGTGCAGGCTGGGCATGATCTCGGCGAGCAGGGTCTCGTCGGCGGAGCGCGCGCTGAAGTCCCGGTCGATGGCCTCGATCAGTGCCTGCTGTTCCTTGAACAGCAGGTCGCGCAGGGCCTTCAGCCACTGCACGCGCTGCGTGGCGTCGGGCATCGGCTGCGCCAGGTAGGCGGCGCGCTGGCGGGCGAAGAGGGCTTCGAGCTGGTTGATTTCCTGCTGGCTCTGCTGCAGGTAGGCGATATCGGCGACCATGGGCTGGCTCCTCGGCGAAGCGTGGGCGGCTGCGTGGCCGCGCGTCTGTCGTTATGGCGGACCTGGTTCGGTCCGATGAATTTCGCTGCGTCGCTGGATTTCTAGAGTAAATACTCTAAAGTGTCAAACAGCATGCCTGCCAGCCCGGCGCTTGCGTACCCAACGAAAGGCGGGCCGGTCGCCGGCCGCCACCCCGGGGGCTGACCCGGGCGGCCAGCTTTGTGTACCTTCTACGCTGTCACGGCGGGGCGCGCCCCGCACTGTTACCCGAACGAGCCCGTCGTCCCCATGGCACCACGCATCAAGACCCGCGATCGCATCGCCCAGGCCAGCCTGGAACTGTTCAACGCCCAGGGCGAGCGCAGCGTCACCACCAACCATATCGCCACCCACCTGGGTATATCGCCTGGGAACCTCTACTACCACTACCCGAACAAGCAGGCGATCATCGCCGAGCTGTTCGCCGAGTACGAAAGCCACGTCGAGAGCTTCTTGCGCCTGCCCGAAGGGCGGGGTCTGACGGTGGACGACAAGACCTTCTACCTGGAAGCGCTACTGGCCGCGATGTGGCGCTACCGCTTCCTCCACCGCGACCTCGAGCACCTGCTGGAAAGCGACCCGGAGCTGGCGGCGCGCTACCGCGCCTTCGCCCAGCGTTGCCTGGTCAACGCCAAGGCGATCTACCGGGGCTTCACCGAGGCCGGCATCCTGCGGATGAACGAGACCCAGCTGGAGGCCCTGACCCTCAACGCCTGGATCATCCTCACCTCCTGGGTGCGCTTCCTCTGCACCACCCTCGATCTCGACGGCGACCTCAGCGAGGCGCAACTGCGTCGCGGCATCTACCAGGTGCTGGCGCTGGAGAGCGGGCACATCGAGGCGCAGGCCCAGGATGCGGTGGACGGGATTTCCGAGCGGCTCTACGTGCCGCTCTGATCGCGCAGGGTTTTCTCCAGCACCTGCTGGATGTGGATGCCGTGGCGGCGGAAGAAGGCTTCGGTACCGAGGGTGGCGTCGGTGAACAGGTAGGCGCCGCGGTGATCCTCGGCGAAGCGCCGCAGCAGGGCTGCGCCGACGCCGCTGCTCTGTGCGCCGGGCAGCACGGCGATTTCCGCCAGCCAGACGCGAATCGGTGTTTCTTCCTCGGCGCGCAGCAGGCCGACCAGGCGGCCATCGCGTTCGGCCAGCAGGGAATAGCCGGAATGCTGGTACAGCGTGCGTAGCTCGGCAGGCGGCATGCGCCGGTCCCAGCCGACCGCCGCGTGGATCGCCAGGATCGCCTCGCAGTCGGCGTCGTCGAGCATCGGGTTGTGCCGCAGCGTCAGTTCCATTCGCCCCCCTTTTTCCTTCAGCCTGTTCCTATTCTGCCGCCCGTCGCCGGACGCCGGCCAGCTCAGTGCTGCCGCAGGCGGGCCTCCAGCCAGTCGGGGATGCGTCGTTCCAGGTAGTAGGTGGGCTGGCGCGGAGAGCCGTCGACGAAGCCGACGTGACCGCCGCGGGCGTGCAGCTCCAGCTCGGTGCAGGGTGCCAGTTCGCTGCGATCGGGCAGGCTGCGGGCGAACACGAAGGGGTCGTCGCTGGAATGGATGATCAGGCTCGGCGTGCGGATGTCCGGCAGGTAGTAGCGGCTGGACGCGCGCCGATAGTAATCCCTGGCGTCGGCGAAGCCGTGCAGCGGCGCGGTGACCCGGCCGTCGAAGTCCCAGAAGGTGCGCATGCCCTCCAGCGGACCGAGGCGTTGCAGGGCGGCCAGGCCTTCCGCCTGGCCCTGCTCGCCGAACAGCCGCTGCTTGTCCTGCACGTAGGCCAGCATGGCCTTCATGAAGTGCGCCTGGTAGACCCGGGAAAAGCCCAGGCCGATGCGGTCGGCGCACTCGTCCAGGCGGAACGGCACCGACACCGCGACGCCGCCGAGCAGCGGGCAGTCCCCAGCGGTTTCGCCCAGGTACTTGAGCAGCACGTTGCCGCCCAGCGAATAGCCGACCGCGTACAGCGGCGCTTGCGGGC
Organism: Pseudomonas sp. HMSC076A11; assembly: GCF_001810205.1. NCBI lineage: Bacteria > Pseudomonadati > Pseudomonadota > Gammaproteobacteria > Pseudomonadales > Pseudomonadaceae > Pseudomonas > Pseudomonas sp. HMSC076A11. The sequence goes on from NZ_KV800269.1 coordinate 79,898, forward strand.
GCCTGGCGCGCAGGTGCGCGACCACCTCGGCGAGGTCGTCGCTGACCCCGGAATGGTAGCCGCGCGGCAGGCGGTTCGGCTCCCCCGAGCAACCGCGCCAGTTCAGCGCCACGCTGGCCCAGCCGCGCTCCAGCAGGGCGCGCTGCAGACCGAGGATGTAGTGCGACGAGGATGACCCGGTGAGGCCGTGCAGCGCCAGCACCAGCGGGGTCTCGGCATCGTGCGGGCCGGCCCAGTCGAGGTCGATGAAGTCGCCATCGGCCAGCCACAGGCGTTCGCGCTGCCGTTCCAGGGTCGGCCCGCGGCGGAAGAACGGGCTCCACAGGGTCTGCAGGTGCGGATTGGGCAGCCACCAGGCGGGCTGGAAGGTCGGGGACGCGGTCATGCGCAGGTCATGGGCGGTGGTGGTGTGGCCACCAGCTTACCAGCCGAACTCGTCGGCGAGGTCCTCCGCCCGCTGGCGCGAACCGAGGATCGGTTGCAGTTCGTCGACGAGCTGCTGCCGATAGCGGGGCGCGACGCTGCAGTCGTCCAGCAGGATGTCCTCGCCGGCGCCGCTCCAGACCTCGCCGAAGCAGGCCAGGCTGGCCGCCATCTGCCACAGGTCGTCGAAGCACGGGGCCGGGTCCCAGCCCCTGCCGCCATGCAGGTCGAAGAGTATGCGCCCGCTGCCGGTCTCGAGGATGAACGGGTCGGCGCCCTGGTCGGCCACCACCAGCCAGTCGTCCTGCCAGCCCGACAGGCGCTCGCCGCTGATGCCGTGCCAGCGATAGCCGGCCTGGCGCTGCCAGAGGCGGGCCAGGGACGGCAGGAAAAATGGGTTGCCGGCACTCTCCAGGGTGCAGTCGAGTGGGCCGACCTCGCGGTAGAAACGCTCCAGCTCGGCGGGCAGGGCGATATCGCCCTGCCAGTCGGCGGCGGGTTGCGCCGCGCAAGGCTCGCCAAGCGCCAGCAGGCGTTGGCGAATGCTCGCGGAAGCCGGGCTCATCCTCAGGCTCCCCGCTGCCAGAGCGCGTAATGTACGTTGCCGGCTTTCTTTTCCCGGTGCAGCCGCCAGTTTCCGGGCAGGCCGAGGGACGAGGGGACGCTCTCGCTCTCGGTATAGATCCAGGCGTCGGGGTTCAGCCAGCCGCGGGTTTCGAGCAGGCGGCAGGCGTCCTGCAGCAGGTTCTGATGGAACGGCGGGTCGAGGAACACCAGGTCGAAGGCGCTCGGAGCCTGGTTTCCCAGGTAGCGCACGGCATCGCCGAGGACCAGTTGGGCGGTGCCGCACTTGAGCGCGTCGAGGTGGTTGCGCAGGGCCGCCACCGCTTCGCCGTTGGTATCCAGGGCCAGCCCTTCGCGGGCGCCGCGCGACAACGCCTCGAGGAACAGCGCGCCGCTGCCGGCGAAGGGATCGAGCACCCGTGCGCCTTCGACATAGGGTGCCAGCCAGTTGAACAGGGTCTCGCGGACCCGGTCCGGGGTCGGTCGCAGGCCGGGCCCGTCGGGAAAGACGAAACGCCGGCTGCGCCATTCGCCACCGATGATCCGCAGCTGTCCCTGGCCGCCGTGGCGGCCGGGGGCTTTCGCAGTAGGTTTGCTCATCAATGCTCCGGAACGCCGCTGGGTTGCTGGGCCGGCTTGGCGGTGGGTGGCGGCAGGGGTTTCTGCGGCACGCTCGGGCCGGCGCTGACGATGACGAAGGCGTCGGCGTCCAGGTGCTTGGCCATGGCGGTCCTGACCTGTTCGACGCTGAGTCCCTCGACCTGCTTGAGGAAGCTTTCCAGGTAGTCCAGCGGCAGGCCGTAGAAACCGATGGCGCCGAGCTGGCCGACGATGTCGGCGTTGCTCGCGGTGGACAGCGGGAAGCTGCCGGCCAGTTCGCGCTTGGCGTCGTCCAGTTCCTTCTGGGTCGGGCCGTTGGCCAGGTAGTCGCGGACGATGTCCTGGACCAGCTTCAGCGCCCCCTCGCTGAGTTCGGCGCGGGTCTGGAAGTTGATCATGAACGGACCGCGTGCCTGCATGGCGGTGAAGCCGGAATAGATGCCGTAGGTCAGGCCGCGCTTTTCTCGCACCTGGTCCATCAGGCGGGTGCCGAAGCCGCCGCCGCCGAGGATCTGGTTGCCCAGGTAGAGCGCCGCGTAGTCGGGATCCTGGCGGTCGATGCCAAGCTGGGCGAGCATCAGGTGGGTCTGCTCGGAGGGGAAGTCGATGTGCGTCAGGCCGGGCTTGGGCGTTTCCGGCTGGACGGTCTTGGCCAGCGCCGGGCCCTGGGGCAGCGCCTTGGAGACTTCCGCGGCGATCGCTTCGGCCTCCTGCCGCGAGAGGTCGCCGACCAGCGCGATGACCACGTTGCCGGCGGCGTAGGCCTTCTTGTGGAACGCCTGCAACTGTTCGCGGCTGATCGGTGGAACGGACTTTTCGTCGCCGTCGCTGGAGTGCGCGTAGGGATGCTCGCCATAGAGGCGCTTGAACAGCTCCAGGCCGGCCAGCTTGCCGGGGTTCTGCTTCTGGTACTCGAAACCGGCCAGGACCTGGTTCTTGATGCGTGCCAGAGCGTCCTCGGGGAAGGTCGGCTGGCCGATCACCTGTTCGAACAGCTTCAGCGCCTGGGTCCGCTTGTCGGCATCGGACAGGCTGCGCAGGCCGGCCACCGCCATGTCGCGGTAGGAGCCGTTGCTGAACGAGGCGCCGAGGTCCTCGAAGCCGGCGGCGATGGCAGTGGTGTCCTTGCCCGGCACGCCTTCGTTGAGCATGGCGTTGGTCAGCATCGACAGGCCGGGGGTGCCGGCGTCCTGGCTGCTGCCGGCGGCGAAGGTCAGGCGCAGGTCGAACATCGGCAGTTCATGGGCTTCGACGAACAGTACCTTGGCACCTTCGGCGGTCTTCCATTCCTGGATGTCCAGCTTGCGATGGACCGGCGCCTGCTTGGCGACGTCCTTCAGCGACTGCAACTGGTTTTCCTCGACCGCCGCGGCATGGGCCGCCGCCGGGGTCTGGGGGGGACGCGCGACGAAATAGGCCAGCGCGGCCAGCAACGCGATGACGATCAGGCCGAGCAGGCCATAACGCAGCCCTGTGCGCTCACTCATGACGGGCCTCCTTTTCCTCGGCCTTCACAGGCAGCACTTGCGCCAGGGTCAGGCGCGACGGGGTGAAATAGGTGCGGGCGGCTTTCTGGATATCGTCCGGAGTCACTGCCTTGAGGGCCTCCAGGTCCTGGTCGATCAGCTTCCAGGACAGGCCGACGCTTTCCAACTGGCCGATGCTGCTGGCCTGGGCGGCGATGGAGTCCTTCTCGTAGACCATCCCGGCGATCATCTGCGCGCGCACGCGCTCGATCTCCGCGGCGCTGGGCGGGTTCTGCTTGAGGTCATCGAGCTGCTTCCACAGACCGGCCTCGACCTGCTCGAGGGTCTTGCCCTTCTGCACGTTCGGCGTGGCCGAGAGGACGAACAGGCTGTCGCCGCGGTTGAACGCGTCATAGTAGGTGGAGGCGCCGGCGACCAGCTCCTCGCCGCGCTCCAGGCGCGAGGCCAGGCGGGCGCTGTAGCCGCCATCGAGCAGCGCGCCGATCAGGCGCAGGGCGTTGACTTCGCGAGGGTTCTCGCTGCTGCCCAGGCTGGGCACGTTGAAGCCCATGATCAGGTTCGGCAGCTGGGTGCGTACGTACAGCTTGAGCCGGCGCTCGCCGGGCTCGGCCAGTTCCAGCGGCTTGCGCGCCGGCGGCAGCTGGCGCCAGGGGATCTCGCCGAAGTAGCGCTTGGCGAGGGTCTTGACCTCGTCGGCGGTGACGTCGCCGACCACTACCAGGGTGGCGTTGTTCGGCGCGTACCAGGATTCGTACCAGTGGCGCAGGTCGTCGATGGTCATGCGCTGCAGGTCGGCCATCCAGCCGATGGTCGGGGTGTGGTAGCCGCTGGCCGGGTAGGCGGCGGCCTTGAAGCGCTCGAAGGCGAGGGCGTTGGGATTGTCGTCGGTGCGCAGGCGGCGCTCCTCCTTGATCACCTCGATCTCGCTCTTGAACTGGTCGGCCGGCAGGCTCAAGTGGGCCATGCGGTCGGCTTCCATCTCCAGCGCCACCGGCAGGCGGTCGCGGGCCAGGACCTGGTAATAGGCGGTGTAGTCGTCGGTGGTGAAGGCGTTCTCTTCCGCACCCAGGTCGCGCAGCACCCGCGAGGCTTCGCCCGGGCCGAGCTTGCGGCTGCCCTTGAACATCATGTGTTCGAGGGCGTGGGACAGGCCGGTGAGCCCGGGTGTCTCGTAGCTGGAGCCGATCCTGTACCAGAGCTGGGAAACCACCACCGGGGCGCGGTGGTCTTCACGCACTATGACCTTCAGGCCGTTGTCGAGGCTGAACTCGTGGGTGGGCTGGGTTTCCGCCGCCTGGGCGAAAAGCGGGAGACAAAGGCTGGCTAGGAGCAGGCCGACGCGGCGGCGAGCTGGGGTTTTCATGGTGATCTGGACCTTTCGTGCCGCCACCGGGGTCTCAGGTCACTGCGGGGCAGGACCCTTAGCCCCGTCGGGCGAGGAGATGCTAGGATACCCATCCGTTTTCCGGGCGGCCACGTCCCGTGCCGCTCCCTTGAGATACAAGCATTCATGTTTGGTTCCAACGACGACAAGAAGGCCCCGCAGGGCGGGGAAAAGAAAGGTCTGTTCGGCTGGTGGCGGAAAAAGCCGCAAGCCGGCGAGCAGCCTGCCGATCAGCCTGTCGAGCCGGTCTCCGAGACAGCGGCCGCCGAGCAGCGCGCGCCTGCCGATGACGTGGCGCAATCCCTGACAGAACAGCCAGGTCGGCAGCAGCCCTCCGCTGCCGAGCCGGCCGAGCCGGCGCCGGTTGCCGAAGCACCGCTCGCCAGTGACGAGCCAGCGTCGGCCGAGGAGCATTCGCCCCGGCCCGAGGCGCCCGTCGCGCAACCCGAGCCTATCCTGGCTGCCGAGCCCGAGCCCGAGCCCGAGCCCGTTGCGCCGCTGGCCGCCGCGCCGGCAGTCAGCGAGCCGGCGACCAGGCCGGGCTTCTTCGCCCGCCTCCGGCAGGGGCTGTCCAAGACCAGCGCCAGCATCGGCGAAGGCATGGCCAGCCTGTTCCTCGGTCGCAAGGAAATCGACGACGACCTGCTCGACGACATCGAGACGCGCCTGCTGACCGCCGACGTCGGCGTCGAGGCCACCACCCTGATCGTGCAGAACCTGACCAAGCGCGTGGCGCGCAAGGAGCTGGCCGACAGCGGCGCGCTGTACAAGGCGCTGCAGGAAGAGCTGGCCAGCCTGCTGCGCCCGGTGGAGCAGCCGTTGCAGGTCGACGTCGCGCGCGAGCCCTATGTGATCCTGGTGGTCGGGGTGAACGGCGTGGGCAAGACCACCACCATCGGCAAGCTGGCGAAGAAGCTGCAACTCGAGGGCAAGAAGGTCATGCTGGCCGCCGGCGACACCTTCCGCGCCGCCGCCGTGGAGCAGTTGCAGGTCTGGGGCGAGCGCAACCGCATCCCGGTGATCGCCCAGCACACCGGCGCCGACTCCGCCTCGGTGATCTTCGACGCGGTGCAGGCCGCCAAGGCCCGCGGCATCGACGTGCTGATCGCCGATACCGCCGGACGCCTGCATACCAAGGACAACCTGATGGAGGAGCTGAAGAAGGTGCGCCGGGTGATCGGCAAGCTGGACGAGACGGCGCCCCATGAGGTCCTGCTGGTGCTCGACGCCGGCACCGGGCAGAACGCCATCAACCAGGCCAAGCAGTTCAACCTCGCGGTGGAGCTGACCGGCCTGGCCCTGACCAAACTGGACGGCACCGCCAAGGGCGGGGTGATCTTCGCCCTGGCCAAGCAGTTCGGCCTGCCGATCCGCTATATCGGTGTCGGCGAGGGGATCGACGATCTCCGTACCTTCGAGGCCGACGCCTTCGTCCAGGCACTCTTCGCAGAGCGGGAGAACGCATGATCCGCTTCGAGCAGGTCGGCAAACGCTATCCCAACGGCCACGTAGGCCTGCACGAGGTGTCCTTCCGCGTGCACCGTGGCGAGATCCTCTTCGTCACCGGCCACTCCGGCGCCGGCAAGAGCACCCTGCTGCGCCTCATCCTGGCGATGGAGCGACCGACCAGCGGCAAGCTGTTGCTCGGCGGCCAGGACCTGGGGCGCATCACCACCGCGCAGATCCCTTTCCTGCGCCGGCAGATCGGCGTGGTGTTCCAGAACCACCAACTGCTCACCGATCGTACGGTGGCGGACAACATCGCCCTGCCGCTGCAGATCCTCGGCATGCCCAAGCCGGAGATCGCCAAGCGCGTGGCCTCGGCCCTGGAGCGGGTGAACCTGAAGGAAAAGGGCGAGGCGTTGCCTTCCGACCTTTCCACCGGCCAGCAGCAGCGGGTCGGCATTGCCCGCGCCATCGTCCACCAGCCGGCCCTGCTGCTGGCGGACGAACCCACCGGCAACCTCGACCCGCGACTCGCCTCGGAAATCATGGGTGTGTTCGAGGATATCAATCGCCTGGGCACCACCGTACTGATCGCCAGCCACGACCTGGCCCTGATCGCCCGTATGCGCCATCGCATGCTGACCCTGCAGCGTGGCCGGATCATCGCTGACCGTGAGGATGAGGCCTGATGAGCGCCAACGATCTTCCCCGTGGCCCCGAAGAGGGCGCACCGGAACGCAAGACCCGCGAGAAACCGAGCCAGGAGCAGACCGACTGGAGCGGCTCGTTCAGCGCCTACCTGGAAAGCCATCGCGCCAGCCTGGTGGACAGCCTGCGCCGGTTGTTCGGCCACCCGTTCGGCAGCTTCTTCACCTGCCTGGTGATGGGTATCACCCTGAGCCTGCCGATGGGCCTCTCGCTGCTGCTGAACAATGTCGAACGGCTCGGCGGCTCCTGGCAGCGGGCGGCGCAGATATCCCTGTTCCTCGACCTGAAGACCAGCGAAAATCAGGGCCAGGACCTGCGCGAGCAGATCGAGCGCCTGCCGGACGTGATCGAGGCCCAATTGATCAGCCGCGAGCAGGCGCTCAGCGAATTGCAGGAACAGTCCGGCCTGGGCGAAGCGCTCAAGGAGCTGCCGGAGAACCCGCTGCCGCCGGTGATCTCGGTCACGCCCAAGCAGATCGACCGGGCTGGCCTGGAGGCACTGCGCCAGCAGCTCGCGGAGCTGCCTCATGTGCAGCAGGCGCAGCTCGACCTGGTATGGGTCGAGCGCCTGAGCGCGATCCTCAAGCTCGGCGAACGCTTCGTCTTCGGCCTGACCATCCTGCTGGTGCTGACCCTCTTGCTGGTGGTGGGCAACACCATCCGCCTGCACATCGAAAATCGCCGTAACGAAATCGAGGTGATCAAGCTGGTCGGCGGGACGGACGGTTACGTGCGCCGGCCATTCCTGTACATGGGCGCGTTGTACGGCCTGGGCGCGGGCATCCTGTCCTGGGCGCTGCTGGCCTATTCGCTGAACTGGCTGAACGGTTCGGTGGTCAACCTTTCAGGGCTGTACGGCAGCGACTTCGGCCTGCAGGGCGTGCCGCTGGACGACGGCCTGTCGCTGACCGTGGGCGCGGTGCTGCTTGGCTGGGTCGGCGCCTGGCTGGCCGTGGCCCGCCACCTGCGCGAGCTGGCGCCGCGCTGAGGACAGGCGGATCACGACCAGCCAGCGGGTCGTTGTAAAGGAACTTATACACCCGCTTGCAGTCAGATATCCGAGTGCTACACTGCGCGAGTTTCGTGAATCGGAGGATTCGCATGACCACTTCTTTGCAACCTGTACATGCCTTGGTTCCAGGCGCAAACCTGGAAGCCTACGTGCACTCGGTGAACAGCATTCCGCTGTTGTCGCCGGAACAGGAGCGTGAACTGGCCGAACGCCTCTTCTATCAGCAAGACCTGGAAGCGGCGCGGCAGATGGTGTTGGCGCACCTGCGCTTCGTTGTTCATATCGCCAAGAGTTATTCGGGGTACGGCCTGGCCCAGGCCGACCTGATCCAGGAAGGCAACGTCGGCCTGATGAAGGCCGTGAAGCGTTTCAACCCGGAAATGGGCGTTCGCCTGGTGTCCTTCGCCGTGCACTGGATCAAGGCGGAGATCCACGAGTTCATCCTGCGCAACTGGCGGATCGTCAAGGTCGCCACCACCAAGGCGCAGCGCAAGCTGTTCTTCAACCTGCGCAGCCAGAAGAAGCGCCTGGCCTGGTTGAACAACGAGGAAGTCCATCGCGTCGCCGAGAGCCTGGGGGTCGAGCCCCGCGAAGTGCGCGAGATGGAAAGCCGCCTGACCGGCCAGGACATGGCGTTCGACCCGGCCGCCGACGCGGACGACGAGAGCGCCTACCAGTCGCCGGCGCATTACCTCGAAGACCACCGCTACGACCCGGCGCGCCAGTTGGAAGACGCCGACTGGAGCGACAGCTCCAGCGCCAACCTGCACGAGGCGCTGGAAGGCCTCGACGAGCGCAGCCGCGACATTCTCCAGCAGCGCTGGCTGTCCGAGGAGAAGGCCACGCTGCACGACCTGGCGGAAAAGTACAACGTTTCCGCCGAGCGTATCCGGCAGCTGGAAAAGAACGCCATGAGCAAGCTGAAAGGGCGGATTCTCGCCTGATCGCCGCGCCTCGCGAAAACCGCACCCCGCAAGGGTGCGGTTTTTTTCTGCCCGGAGGAATCCCATGCCGCGCAATACCCGCTGGCTGTTCTACTTGTCGCTGGCGGTCCTGACCTTCGTCGTCGGCGCCTGGCTGGTCCGTACGCCGGAACCGGCGCGACCGTTGCCGTGGCTGGCCGACTGGCAGGAGCAGGTGCTGGCGCCGTTGGCGGACAACGCCTTGACCCTGCGCCAGCTGCACGACGCGGTGGATGGCGAGTTGTGGGTGGACCCGCGCCTGGATGGCGTGCGCCTGGCCTTCCGTGGCCGCCTGCTGGGCGACGGCGGCCCCTGGCAGGTGGAAGGCGAGCTGGGCCTGAGCGCCGAGGAGCAACTGAGCCTGCAGCGGGCATCTGCGTTGCAGCCTGGCAGCGCGCCGCAGCCATTGAGCGCCGGATTGGAAGGACAGTTGGGCGACAAGCCGATCGTGGCGCTGAGCATGATTCCCGAAGGCAGGGTCGGTGCCGAGCGGCTGCTGGCCAGTCTCGGCCAGCCGCGCCTGCGCCTGCAACTGGCCCAGGGCGAGGCCTGGGTCTATCCGCAACTGGGCCTGACCGCGCACCTGCCGGACGACGACTTGCGACTGATGCTCGCGGTGCCGCGCCAGGCCCTGGAAAAACCGCCGCGTTGAGCTTTCAGCGCTCCAGGCGCAGCAGGTAGTCGTCGCCGCCCAACTGCCACATCTGCTGGCGAATCCAGGCCGCGCGCTGGCGTACGTAGGGGCCCGGCCTGGCCGCGCTCCATTTCAGCGGGCTGGGCAGCACCGCGGCGAGCTGGCTGGCCTGGGTGCGGCTCAGGCGCTCGGCGTCGAGGCCGAAGTGATAGCGTGCCGCAGCCTGCGCGCCGAAGACGCCCGGGCCCCATTCGGCGCTGTTCAGGTAGACCTCGAGAATCCGTTGCTTGGTCCAGAGCGTCTCGATCAGCAGGGTGAACCAGGCCTCCAGGCCCTTGCGCAGCCAACTGCGCCCGGACCAGAGGAAGACGTTCTTCGCCACCTGCTGGCTGAGCGTACTGGCGCCGCGGATACTGCCGCCGCGCTCGTTGTGCGCGAGGGCCTGCTGGATGGCCGGCAGGTCGAAGCCGTGGTGCTCGGCGAAGTGCTGGTCCTCGCCGGCGATCACCGCGACCTTCAGGCTGTCCGGCAACTGCTCCCAGGAGCGCCAGTCGCGCTGCAGGTCGATGGGCTGGCCGTCGACCCAGGAGCCGACCTTGCGTTCGACCATGACCATGGTCCCCGGTGGCGGCACCCAGCGCAGGACCGCGACCAGCACGACGCTGGCGGCCATGAACCAGAGCAGGTACTTGAACAGGCGGCGGAACAGGGATCGCAACATGCGCGGCTTGGCTTGGAAGAAGGGGGCGGCCATTATAGCGGGCTGGATGCTATCACCGGAGTCTTGTCCATGCTTCGTCCCTTCCTGTTGTTGGCGGCATTTTTCGGTTTCACCGGCGTGGCCCTCGGGGCGTTCGCCGCCCACGGCCTGAAGAAGCAGCTCAGCGCCGAGTACCTGGCGGTATTCCAGACCGGCGTGCACTACCAGTTGATCCACGCCCTGGCGCTGTTCGGCGTGGCGCTGCTCGCCACCCGCCTGGACGGCCGCCTGGTGAGCGCGGCGGGTGGCCTGTTCACGCTGGGCATCCTGCTGTTCTCCGGCAGCCTCTACCTGCTGACCCTCAGTGGCATCGGCAAGCTCGGCATCGTCACCCCGTTCGGCGGCGTCTCCTTCCTCGCCGGCTGGCTGTGCCTGGGGCTGGCCGCCTGGCGCCTGGGCAACGCCTGAGACCGGTTGCCTCAGGCGGCGCACTTGTCGACAAGGCGCCTTGGTCATCGGGGTGGATCGGGCTAGAATGCCGCTCCCTTTCACTTTCGTGACCGTCCAGCCATGCAGATTCAACTGAACGGCGAGCCCTTCGAGCTGCCCGACGCGCAGAGCGTCGCGGACCTGCTGGCCCGCCTGGAGCTTGGCGGCCGCCGCGTGGCCGTCGAGCTGAACCTGGATATCGTGCCGCGCAGCCAGCACGCCAGCACCGCGCTCAAGGATGGCGACCGCGTGGAGATCGTCCACGCCATCGGCGGCGGCTAGGCCTGGCCCCCGAACCCTTCCATCGGCCCCGCAAGCCTTTCCATCCAGGAGTCATCCGATGAGCCAAGCATCCAGTACCGATACCCCCTTCGTCATCGCCGGCCGTACCTATGGCTCGCGCCTGCTGGTGGGGACCGGCAAGTACAAGGACCTCGACGAGACCCGCCGGGCCATCGAGGCCTCCGGAGCGGAGATCGTCACGGTGGCGGTGCGGCGCACCAACATCGGGCAGAATCCCGACGAGCCGAACCTGCTGGATGTGATCCCGCCGGATCGCTACACCATCCTGCCGAACACCGCCGGCTGCTATGACGCGGTCGAGGCCGTGCGCACCTGCCGTCTGGCCCGCGAGCTGCTGGACGGGCACAACCTGGTCAAGCTGGAAGTCCTCGCCGACCAGAAGACCCTGTTCCCCAACGTCGTCGAGACCCTCAAGGCCGCCGAGCAACTGGTGAAGGACGGCTTCGACGTGATGGTGTACACCAGCGACGACCCGATCATCGCCCGCCAACTGGCCGAGATCGGCTGCATCGCGGTGATGCCGCTGGCCGGCCTGATCGGCTCCGGCCTGGGCATCTGCAACCCCTACAACCTGCGCATCATCCTCGAGGAAGCCAAGGTCCCGGTGCTGGTCGACGCCGGCGTTGGCACCGCTTCCGATGCAGCGATCGCCATGGAGCTGGGTTGCGAGGCGGTGCTGATGAACACCGCCATCGCCCATGCCAAGGACCCGGTGATGATGGCCGAGGCCATGAAGCACGCGATCGTCGCCGGTCGTCTCGCCTACCTGGCCGGACGCATGCCGCGCAAGCTGTATGCCAGCGCCTCGTCGCCGCTGGACGGCCTGATCGACTGATACCGACTACCTGGGGCGGGCTGTCCGCCGGATGCGGGAAGCGTCCGGCAGGCAGCCCGCCCTTCTGTCTCTAGCAAGGTTTTCTTTTCCATGAGCGATACCCCGCAATCCCCGGCCCAGGACTCCCTGGCGGAACACGACGAAGCACGGCCGATGCGCACCGTGAAGAGCTTCGTGATGCGCGCCGGGCGCATGACCGAAGGCCAGCAGCGTGGCCTCGACCTGGGCTGGCCGAAGTTCGGCCTGGAACTGAGCGATGAGGTTCAGGACTTCGACGCGATCTTCGGTCGCCAGGCGCCGCGGACTTTCGAGATCGGCTTCGGCATGGGCCATTCCACCCTGGAAATGGCCGCCGCCGCGCCTGACATCGACTTCATCGGCGTCGAGGTGCACAAGCCGGGCGTCGGCGCGCTGCTCAACGGCCTGCTGACCCAGGGCCTGGGCAACGTGCGGGTGTATAGCTGCGACGCGCTGGAAGTGCTGCGCCACTGCGTGGCCGACGCCAGCCTCGATCGGCTGCTGCTGTTCTTCCCCGATCCCTGGCACAAGAAGCGCCACCACAAGCGGCGGATCGTCCAGCCGGAATTCGCCGAACTGGTGCGGCGCAAGCTGAAGGTCGGCGGCGTGCTGCACATGGCCACCGACTGGGAGCCTTATGCCGAGCATATGCTGGACGTCATGAGCGCGGCGCCGGGCTACCGCAACCAGGCCGAAGACGGCCGCTTCGTGCCGCGCCCGCAAGAGCGTCCGGTGACCAAGTTCGAGCGGCGCGGGGAGCGCCTGGGACATGGCGTCTGGGACCTCAAGTTCGAGCGCGTCGACTGATCCACCGCACCAGCGACGTACCCCTGGCGCCGAACCGGCGCCGGGACTCCAAGCAGACCGGGAACACCCGGCGGACCTCACCTTCAAGCTGCACGTTTCCCGGCTTCGGCCGGATCCAATAATAAGAGCGGCACGGCTCGGCCGGCTGCAAAGGAGACTGCTGTGTTGAAGAAACTGGGCATCCTGTTGCTCGGGGCCGGTTGCGCCTGGGCGGCGCAGGCCAAGGTAGACGAAGTCCAGGCCGCACGCCTGGACCAGGACCTGACCCCGCTGGGGGCGGAGCGGGCCGGCAACGCCGATGGCAGCATCCCGCCCTGGACCGGCGGCATCACCCAGGCGCCGGCCGGCTACCGGCCCGGCATGCATCACCTCGACCCGTTCGCCGCCGATCGTCCGCGCCTGGTCCTCGACAGCCGCAACATGGCCGCCTACCAGGCGCTGCTGACGCCGGGCACCCAGGCCTTGCTGCAGGCCAACCCGGACTACCACCTGCGGGTCTTCCCCACCCGCCGCAGCGCATCCCTGCCGCAGCGCCTGTACGACGCTACCCGCGCCAACGCCAGCCGCGCCGAGCTGATCGCCGACGGCAACGGCGTGCAGGGCGCTGCCGCCGGCGTGCCCTTCCCCCTGCCGCAGAGCGGCCAGGAAGCGATCTGGAACCACATCATGCGCTACCGCGGCGAGCAACTGCACCTGCAGACCAACCAGGCGGCGGTGCTGGCCAACGGCAGCTACAACCTGCTCAAGCTCGACCGCTACCTGTACTTCGTCTATGGCCGCGAGGGGATGATCCCGGAGAACCTCGACAACACGTTGTTCTACTACAAGTACAAGGTGGTCGCGCCGGCGCGCCTGGCCGGTTCGGCGCTGGTGGTGCAGGAAACCCTCGACCAGGTGCTGTCGATCCGCAAGGCCTGGCGCTTCAACCGTGGCGAGCGGCGCGTGCGGCGCTTGCCGACCCTGGCCTACGACAGCCTGCAGCCGGATACCAACGGCATGGCCACGGCGGACACCGTGGATGTCTACAACGGCGCACCGGACCACTACGAGTGGGCGTTGCTCGGCAAGCGCGAGATGCTGGTGCCTTACAACAGCTACGCGGTGCACCAGAAGGGCCTCGCCTATGGCGACATCCTCAAGAGCCGCTTCATCAATCCCGACCTGCTGCGCTACGAGCTGCATCGCGTCTGGGTGGTCGAGGCGACCCTGCGCAAGGGCTTCAGCCATCCCTACGCCAAGCGCCGCTTCTACCTCGACGAAGACAGCTGGCAGATCCTCGCCGCCGACATCTACGACAAGGATGGCGTGCTGACCCGGGCCCAGGAGGTCCATCCGATCAACTACTACGATGTGCCGCTGGTCTCCAGCACCCTGGAAGCGATCTACGACTTCAAGGGCGGCCGCTACTTCGTCGATGGGCTGGACAACAACGAGCCGATGTACGACTTCGGCGTGCAGGTTGGGCCGCGCGACTTCACCCCGCAGGTGCTGCGCCGGGAGGGGAACTGAGGCGGACGGCCCTCAGACGATCAGCTCGGCGCCGCGTAGCGTGCCGTCGTCGTCCAGGCGCGCCGGCGCCGGGCTGATCTGCAGGTACTTGATGCTGTCCCGCGGAATCAGCAGCAGGTCGCCGTCGACCTCGACGCTGAGATAGGGCGTGTCCAGTTGCTGGCGGATGCTGCGGGCAACCTCGGCCGGGTCGTCCTGCTGGCGCGGGAAGCGCAGCGACAGGCGCTGGCCGTCGGTGAAATGCAGGTAGAGGTGCTTGATCGGTTTCATGCGGGCTCCCGGAGGCCATGACGCTCTTGGGGACGGCGCTGGCCGCCGGGAGACCGGGGGCTCAGCTGCGATCGGCGATCATGCCGATCACGAAGAACACTAGCAGGAGCACGGGCGCCAGGGTGTAGTTGTTGAAGTAGCCGAGGCCCTTGGCCAGCCAGGGGGTGACGAAGACCATCGCCAGGCCGTAGCCGACCGCGCAGATCAACACGAACAGCAGGGTGCGGAAGACGAAGTTGAGGCTGCCGATGCGCTGCTGTACCCAGGCGTTGATCGCCGGGCCGAACAGCACCAGCAGGGTGGCCATGATGGCCAGGGAAATGTCCGACAGGTGGCTGCGGCTCCAGCGCGACAGGGTGGCGATCAGGTCCAGCGCGTAATCCATCGAGGGTTCCTTGTAACGAATCGGCGTGTCGGTCGGCGGAGTTTACCTGCCTGCCGGCACGGATGGGCGTGCATCCGTCGTCACGGCAGGAAATGTTGCAGCAGGTCGTTGAGGAACAGCTGGCCGCGTTCGCTGGGGCGCAGGCGCTGCGGGTCGTCGGCGAGCAGCCCGGCGTCGCGCGCGGCGGCGCAGGCATCGGCGATCGCCGCCAGTGGCTGGCCGGTGCGCTGTGGGTAGAGCGCGGCGGGGACGCCGTCGACCAGGCGCAGCACGTTCATCATGAACTCGAATGGCAGGTCGGCCGCTTCCAGCGGGCGCTCGCCGGCCTGGAAGGCCTTTTGCGGGTTGAGGTAGTCCTTCGGCAGGCGGGTCTTCCAGGTCCGCACGATGCGTCCGTCCGGCGCGCTCAGCTTGGCGTGGGCGCCGGCGCCGATGCCGAGGAAGTCGCCGAAGCTCCAGTAGTTCAGGTTGTGCCGGGCGCGCAGGCCGTCGCGGGCGTAGGCGGAGGTCTCGTACTGGCGGTAGCCGTGCTCGTCGAGCAGGGCCTGGCCGGCTTCCTGGATGTCCCAGAGGATGTCGTCCTCGGGCAGCTCCGGCGGCTGGCTCCAGAACACCGTGTTCGGCTCCATGGTCAGTTGGTACCAGGAGAGGTGCGTGGGGGCCAGGGCGAGGGCCTGGCGCAGGTCGGCCAGGGCGTCGTCGAGGCTCTGCCCGGGCAGGCCGTGCATCAGGTCGAGGTTGAAGTTGTCGAAGCCGGCCTGGCGCGCCATGTCGGCGGCGCGCACTGCCTCGGCGCCGTCGTGGATGCGCCCCAGGGCCTGCAGCTTGTCGGCCTGGAAGCTCTGCACGCCGATGGACAGGCGATTGATGCCGAGGCGCCGGTAGTCGGCGAACTTGACCTGTTCGAAGGTGCCGGGATTGGCTTCCAGGGTGATCTCGATGCCGTCGGCGAAGCCGACCCTGCGCTCGACGCCTTCCAGTAGCCGGCCCAGGGCCTTGGCCGAGAACAGGCTGGGCGTGCCGCCGCCGAAGAAGATCGAACCCAGGCGCCGGCCGTGGACATGGCGCAGGTCTTGCTCCAGGTCGGCGAGCAGGGCGTCGACATAGGCCTCTTCGGGCAGCTCCGGGCCAGCGGCGTGGGAGTTGAAGTCGCAATACGGGCACTTGCGCACGCACCACGGGATGTGCACGTACAGGGCCAGGGGCGGGAGCTGGAACGGGGTGGCTTGGGTCACGGCGGGGCGGGGTGGAGGCGGTTTCGGGGCGCTATCGTGGCATGAGTTCGGCCAACCTCCAAGGCGGCCGGACGAAACGCCGTGCCGACGCCGCCCGGGGGCGGCGCCGGCGGTTGCGGCTCAGAGACCCAGGCGCTGCTTGAGCAGGGCCATGGCGCGGGCTCGGTGGCTGAGGCGGTTCTTCTCCTCGGGCGCCAGCTCGGCGCTGGAGCAGTCGCGTTCCGGCACCCAGAACAGCGGGTCGTAGCCGAAGCCGTGGGCGCCGCGGGCTTCGCGGAGGATGCGGCCTTCCCAGATGCCCTCGCAGAGGATCGGCAGCGGGTCGTCGGCGTGGCGCACCAGCGCCAGCACGCTGACGAACTGTGCGCCGCGCTCGGCGTCCGGGACATCCTTCATGGCCTCCAGCAGCTTGGCGTTGTTCGCCGCGTCGCCCCGGCCGTCGGCATAGCGCGCCGAGTAGATGCCCGGCGCGCCGCCGAGGAAGTCCACCGCCAGCCCGGAGTCGTCGGCCAGCGCCGGCAGGCCGGAGAGGCGTGCGGCGTTGCGTGCCTTGAGGATGGCGTTCTCGACGAAGGAAAGACCGGTTTCCTCCGGTTCCACCTGGCTGAACTCGCCGATCGAGCGCACCTTCACGCTGGCGCCGAGCATGGCCTGGAGTTCCTTGAGTTTGCCGGCATTGTGGCTGGCCAGCACCAGCTGTTCGAGCTTGATCATTCGTCCGGGAAGATTTCCTTGTTGAAACTGAAGGTTTGCGCAGGTTCGCCCTTGGCCTCGACCTTGATGGTGAAGACCAGGGTCTCGCGCTGGCTGATCGGGAATTGCGCCAGGTTGTAGATGGCGCCTTCCTCGCTGACTCGGCGGAACTCCAGGGGGATGACCTTGCCGGTCAGGTCCTTGGCCGAGCCGGTCACGGCGGCCTCTACCGGCTTGCCTTTCTCCATCGGCACCACGTTGATCACGCCCTGCGCCTTGCTGCGTACCAGGCCGACCGCGCTGGCCACGTTGGGCTGGAGGAAGCTGGAGTTGAACACGTTGTAGTGGACGTCCAGGTCGCCGAAGCGCTGCACCTGCTCGGCGAGGACCGGCAGGCTCAGGCAGAGGCCGAGGACGAAAGCGGTGAAGCGGCGCATGGTGGTTTCTCCTGAAAGGTGGCATGGACGTTGTCCATGGTCTGCTGCCGGCGGCCTTGGCCGGCTTCGGCAGCGCTCTCCCGAGGACGAGCGGAGGGGCGCCCGGCCCTGGCCCGCAGCCTGGCGCGTTCCTAGACGGCGAGGTTGCGGGTCTGCACTCCGGGTCCGGTGACCCGGTAGATTCCAATCTCACCCAATAGATTAGGCCACAGCCGGCTGGCCCAGCCATGCCGGTGGTCACGGTCCACGGCCAGACGGTCGAGCACGCGCATGCGCAACTGGCGGCACAGGCGCTCGAAGTCCTGAAAGGTGCAGAAATGGATGTTCGGCGTGTTGTACCAGGTATACGGCAGGAACTCGGAGACCGGCATCCGGCCGTTGCGCGCCAGGTACCAGCGGCAGCGCCAGTGGCCGAAGTTGGGGAAGGTGATGATGCAGGTCTTGCCGACCCGCAGCATCTCTTCGAGGATCTTGTCCGGATAGTGCACGGCCTGTAGCGCCTGGGTCATCACCACCACGTCGAAGCTGTCGCTGGCGAAGTTGCCCAGGCCCTTGTCGAGGTCCTGCTCGATCACGTTCACCCCGTTTTCGATGCAACGGGCGATGTTGTCGGGGTCGATCTCCAGGCCGTAGCCGCTGACCTGCTTGTGGTCGCGCAGCCAGGCCAGGAGTTCGCCGTCGCCGCAGCCGAGGTCGAGGACGCGGCTGCCGGCGGGAATCCATTCCTGGATGATTTCGAGATCGGCGCGCATCGGGTCCTCACACGCTGATGCGGTTCATGTAACCGCTGAAGGCTTGCAGGTACCGGGGGATCGGCATGAGGAAGGCGTCGTGGCCTTGCGGGGCGTCGATCTCCAGGTAGCTGACGTTCTTTTTCGCCGCGATCAGGGCGTCGACGATTTCCCGCGAGCGGGCCGGCGAGAAACGCCAGTCGGTGGTGAAGGACATCAGGCAGAAGTCCGCCTCGACGCCCTCCAGGGTGCGCACCAGGTCGTCGCCGTGGGCGGCGGCGGGGTCGAAGTAGTCCAGCGCCTTGGTCATCAGCAGGTAGGTATTGGCGTCGAAGCGGGTGGAGAACTCCTCGCCCTGGTAGCGCAGGTAGCTCTCGACCTGGAACTCGACGCTGTGCAGGTCGTAGTTGAGCTTCTCGGTCTTCAGTACGCGGCCGAACTTGGCGCCCATGGCGTCGTCGGACAGGTAGGTGATATGGCCGACCATCCGCGCCAGCTTGAGGCCGCGCTTGGGAATCACGCCCTGTTCCTGGAAGTAGCCGCCGAGGAACTCAGGGTCGGAAAGAATCGCCTGCCGGGCGACTTCGTTGAAGGCGATGTTCTGCGCCGACAGCTTCGGCGCGCTGGCGATGCACAGGCAGTGACGGACGCGTTCGGGGTAGCTGATGGTCCATTGCAGCGCCTGCATGCCGCCGAGGCTGCCGCCGACCACCGCGGCCCACTGGCGGATGCCGAGGCGGTCTGCCAGGCGCGCCTGGCTATGCACCCAGTCTTCCACCGTGACCATCGGGAAGTCCGCGCCGTAGACCTTGCCGGTCGCCGGATTGATGCTGGCGGGGCCGCTGGAACCGTTGCAACCGCCGAGGTTGTTGAGGGCGACGACGAAGAACTTGCGGGTATCGATCGGCTTGCCCGGACCGATGCAGCTGTCCCACCAGCCCGGCTTGCGCTCGTCGACGCTGTGGTAGCCGGCGGCGTGGTGGTGGCCGGAGAGGGCGTGGCAGATCAGCACCGCGTTGCTCTGCGTGGCATTCAGCTCGCCGTAGGTTTCGATCACCAGGTCGTACTCGGCCAGGGACTTGCCGCTGGTCAGCTCGAGCGGTTCGTTGAAGTGCAGCGTCTGGGGGGAGACCAGACCGACGGAGTCGTCGGGGAAGACTGTGGGCATCGACCCTGCTCTCGAACAAAGGAGGGCGCCAGTCTAAAGAGCGTCGCCCCCAGCGGCAAGCGCGCTGGCGCGCGCCGTGGGAGCGGGGTCAGGCGCGCTGCGAGCCGGGCAGGTTGACCACCTTGGCCTGGCGCTGCAGGGGCGAGGGGCGGCGCAACTGGCGGAGGATGTCGCCGGCTTCGCGCAACTGTTCCTGCAATTCCTCGGCGAACCCGGCGAAGGCCTGGCTGCGCTGGCGTACCTGCTGGGTCTCCTGGGCCAGGCCCTTGAGGCGGAGCATGTGGCTTTCGAGCAACTGTTTGTTTTCCAGGGTGTGCTGCATCAGCGGCATCAGCGCGTCGTTGGCCCAGCGCTCGGTTTCCTCGCGCAGGCGCTGGTGCAGGCCGACCACCTCCTGCACCAGGGTGGCGAAGAAGCGCCGGGTCAGCAGGCGTTGCTCGGTAAGCACGGTCTTCAGCTGCAGGCGGAACTGGTCGCCCTTCTTCTTCAGTTGCAACAGTTCGCGCTGGTAGCGCTGGACCCGCAGCTGCGGCGCGTCGAGGGCGTAGAGCGGGTTCTCCTCGTTGTGCCGGCGGTAGATGGCGGCGACCATGCGGTTGGCCATGCCGGCCTCGTGCTCGAGGTTGTCGAGGTCGTGCTCCACCGCGCGGAAGAACGCCAGGATCGCCTGGTTGATGCCGACCGTGGTCAGGCTGCCGTTGAGGTTGCGCCGCACCTTCTGTAGGTGCTGTTCCATGCGTTCGCTGCGGATCGTCTCGCGCAGCGTCGCGCCCTGGTGCTGCAGCAGGCGCTGGTTGGTCTTCAGGTTGAGCAGGCGGCGGTGGTGGCGGCCGTGGTCGTCCTTGGTCTTCGCGGTCAGTTCGAACAGCAGTTGGCCGCTGTCGCGCTGCTTGTCGTCGAGCAGCGCGCGCTGTTCCTCGACCTTCTCCAGGCGCAGGCGCAGCAGATGCTGGCTGTTGTGCAGCAGGCCAAGGACCTGGCCGAGCACGGCGTTCTCCAGCAGCGCTTCCTTCTGCGCGACGATGCGCTCGCAGAGCAGCGCTTCCAGCCGATCCAGGCGACTGCGTTCGAGCAGCGCCGGTTCGCCGCGGACCTTGGCCAGCAGCGCCTGCTTCGCCGACAGCGGCAGCACGTCGCCGCGCTGCAGGCCGAGCTGGCGGGCCGTGCCGTCCTGGATCAGGCGGATGGCGTTCTGTACGAAGCGCTCGCCGGAAAGGTCGTCCCAGAGCACGTCGATCTTGTTCAGCACGGCGAACAGGCTGCTGTGGCCGTCCTCGCGCAGTGGCTGGATGTACTTCTGCCAGATTTCCATGTCCGAGGCGGTGACACCGGCGTCGGCGGACAGCAGGAACAGGATCGCCTGGGCGTTGGGCAGCATCGACAGGGTCAGCTCCGGCTCGCTGCCGAGGGCGTTCAGGCCGGGTGTGTCGAGGATCCGCAGGCCCTGGCGCAGCAGCGGGTGGTCGAAGTTGACCAGGGCGTGGCGCCAGGCCGGGACGCGCACCTGGTCGGGCTCGTCGGCGGCTTCCAGGGCGTCCGGGTGGAAGCCGAGCTGGATCGCCTGTTCCACCGGCAGCGCCTTGGTCTTGGCGACCTGGGCGAAGGCCTGGGCCATGCCCTCCGGGTCGCCGGTGTCCAGCGGAATGTTCACCCAGTGGCGCGGCACGCGCTTGAACTGGGCGACGCTGGCGTCGGCCAGGCGCGTCTCGATCGGCAGCAGGCGGATGTAGCTGCGCTCGGCGCGCGGATCGTGGAACAGCTCGGTGGGGCACATGGTGGTGCGCCCGGCGTGGGACGGCAGCATGCGCTGGCCGTAGCCGGCGAAGAACAGGCTGTTGATCAGCTCGGTCTTGCCACGCGAGAACTCGCCGACGAAGGCCAGGGTGATGTGGTCCGCGCGTAGTTGGCGCAGTGCGCGTTCGAGCTTGGCCTCGACCGCCGGGCTGTTCAGCCGGCTGCGCTCCAGCCAGCCGCGATAGCGGGTGATTTCCCGCATCAGCTCGCGCTTCCAGGCGACGTAGGCGTCGATTTGATGGCTGAGTCTTTCCATGCTCATCCAGGGGCTCCAGGGCGCGGGACCGGCGGGGGAAGGATGGCGTGGATTATGCGGGGGAGCGGGGGAGCGTCAATTGGCCTGCTTCACATTCCTGCACGTAAGGTCGGTCAAGCGGGTCGAGCGGCGATCCCCAGTTCCTCCGGCAATCGGGTCGGACGGCGGATGCGCACCCGTTTCTGCCGGTTCAGCTCGCCGCTTTCGAGACTCACCAGGCTCTTGGCCACGCCGAAGGCCTTGCCGAGGAAGGCCAGCAGATGGGCGTTGGCCTTGCCCTCCACCGGCGGTGCGGTGAGGCGGATCTTCAGGCGCTCGCCGTGCAGCCCGGCGAACTCGTCGCGGCTCGCCTTGGGCTGCAGGTGGCAATCGAGGAGCAGGTCCTCGCCGTCCCAGCGGTAGAAGCTCAGAGGAAAATGCTCAACTGCTGGGGCATGCCGGTCATGGCCGCCAGGTTGTTGATCACCAGCATGTCGATCAGCTTCAGCGCGAGGAACGCGAAGATCGGCGAGAGATCCAGTCCGCCGAGGTTCGGCAGGAGCTTGCGGAACGGCATCAGCAGCGGTTCGCAGATCTGGTTCACCAGTTGCGCGCCGGGGTTGTAGCTGCCCGGGGCGACCCAGGAAAGGATCACGCTGATGATCAGGGCGAAGAAGAACACCTTCAGGAACAGCGAGGTGACGGCGATGATCGACCAGATCAGCAGTTGCATGATGAAGCCGCCGACGCCGTAGCCCATCAGCATCAGGATCAGGATCATCAGCACCAGCTGGATCAGGATCGCCAGCACCAGCGAGGCCAGGTCGATCCCGCCGAAGCCGGGGATGATCCGCCGCAGCGGGTTCAGCAGCGGCTTGGTGGCGCGCACGATGAACTGGCTGAGGGGGTTGTAGAAGTCCGCGCGGACCAACTGCAGGATGAAGCGCAGCAGCACGATCAGCAGGTAGAGGCTGCCGAGGGTCTGGAGGATATAGATAGCAGCGGTGTTGAGGCCGATCATCGACTACTCCTTATTGGCCAAGCTGTTCGGCCAGCTCGGCGGAGCGCTGGCTGGCGGCGTTCAGGGCCTGCTCCACCAGTGCTTCGAAGCCGTTGGCCTGGAAGGATTTGATCGCCGCCTCGGTGGTGCCGTTGGGCGAAGTCACCCGGCGCCGCAGTTCGGCCGGCTCGACCTCGCTGGACAGCGCCATCTGCGCCGCGCCGAGGGCGGTCTGCAGGGTCAGGCGCGAGGCTGTCTCGCGGGACAGGCCGAGCTTCTCGCCGGCGTCGGTCATGGCCTGCATCAGCAGGAAGAAATACGCCGGGCCGCTACCCGACACTGCGGTCACCGCGTCGATCTGCGCTTCGTCGTCCAGCCACAGGGCGATGCCTACCGCAGACAGCAACTGCCCGGCCTGCTCGCGTTGCGCGGCGCTGACCTGCGCGTTGGCGTACAGCCCGCTGGCGCCCTGGCGCAGCAGCGCCGGGGTGTTGGGCATGCAGCGGACCACCGGGCGCGGCTGGCCGAGCCAGGCTTCGAGGCTGGCGCAGGGGATGCCGGCGGCGATGGAGACGATCAGTTGCTCCGGCTTCAGCGCCGGCGCCAAGGCCTGGCACACGGCTTTCATGGCCTGCGGCTTGACCGACAGGACCACGACGTCGGCGTCGGCCACGGCCTCGGCGTTGGACTCGACCACGTCGATGGCGAACTCGCCGGCGATCTTCGCGCGTTGCTCGGCGCCCGGGTCGCTGGCGCGGATCTGCGCCGCCGGCACGCCTTGGGCGCGCAGGCCGCCGATCAGGCTGGCGGCCATGTTGCCGGCGCCGATGAACGCTATGCGGGGTGTGCTCATAGGGGATTCCTTCAAGAAGCCGGCGCGCCGTAGTCGCGGGCGCCGAACAGGGCGGTACCGATGCGGACCCAGGTCGCACCTTCGCCGATGGCTGCCTCGAGGTCGTCGCTCATGCCCATGGACAGGGTGTCCAGGCCAAGGTTCAGGTCCAGCAGCAGTTCGCGCAGGCGGGCGAACGCGGCGTGTTGCGCGGCGCGTTCGGCGGTGGGTTCGGGGATGGCCATCAGGCCACGCAATCGGAGGTTGGGCAGTTGCTTCACGGCCTCGGCCAGGGCCGGCAGGTCCTCGGGGGCGCAGCCGGACTTGCTGGCTTCGCCGCTGACGTTGACCTGCAGGCAGACATTCAGGGGCGGCAGCCCGGCCGGGCGTTGCTCCGACAGGCGCTGCGCGATCTTCAACCGGTCCACCGAGTGCACCCACTGGAAATGCTCGGCGATGGGCCGCGTCTTGTTCGACTGGATGGGGCCGATGAAGTGCCAGTTCAAGGGCAGGTCGGCCAGTTCGGCCTGCTTGCCGAGGGCCTCCTGCAGGTAGTTTTCGCCGAAGTCGCGAAGGCCGGCGGCGTGCGCCTCGCGCACCGCGGCGGCGGGCTTGGTCTTGCTCACGGCGAGCAGGCCGACCGTGGCCGGATCGCGCCCCGCAGCTTGCGCTGCCTCACGGATGCGCGCGGCAACCTTTGCAATATTCTCTGCTATCGTGGACATTACCTGCGCCCTATGGAAGTGCGGTCGGCGTCGGCTCGACGCCCTCGAAACCGCCGGCCTCGATGGCCATCTTCCTGTTCCAGTGTCGAGGTTCCGCGTCTGGCGCAGGACACCACGCGTGTCCTGGAAGCACCCTGGCTCATCCGGTGTTTTCCTTGTCCGAGACGGCGGCTTTGGCGGCATTCTACCTGCTTGCTTGTAATTGGGGAGTCCCATGGATATTACCGAGCTGCTCGCCTTCAGTGCCAAACAGGGCGCTTCGGACCTGCACCTCTCCGCCGGCCTGCCACCCATGATCCGGGTGGATGGCGATGTACGCCGGATCAACCTGCCACCGCTGGAACACAAGCAGGTGCATGCGCTGATCTACGACATCATGAACGACAAGCAGCGCAAGGACTTCGAGGAATTCCTCGAGACCGACTTCTCCTTCGAGGTGCCGGGCGTCGCGCGTTTCCGGGTCAACGCCTTCAACCAGAACCGTGGCGCCGGCGCGGTATTCCGGACCATTCCCTCCAAGGTACTGACCATGGAGGAGCTTGGCATGGGAGAAGTGTTCAAACGTGTTTCAGACGTCCCGCGCGGGTTGGTACTGGTCACCGGGCCGACCGGTTCGGGCAAGTCCACCACCCTGGCGGCGATGCTCGACTACCTGAACAACACCAAGTACCACCACATCCTCACCATCGAGGACCCGATCGAATTCGTCCACGAATCGAAGAAGTGCCTGGTCAACCAGCGCGAGGTGCATCGCGACACCCTCGGCTTCAGCGAAGCGCTGCGCTCGGCGCTGCGGGAGGACCCGGACATCATCCTGGTCGGCGAGATGCGCGACCTGGAAACCATCCGCCTGGCCCTGACCGCGGCGGAGACCGGCCACCTGGTATTCGGCACCCTGCACACCACCTCGGCGGCGAAGACCATCGACCGGGTGGTCGACGTGTTCCCGGCCGAGGAAAAGGCCATGGTTCGCTCGATGCTCTCCGAGTCGCTGCAATCGGTGATCTCGCAGACCCTGATCAAGAAGATCGGCGGCGGCCGGGTGGCGGCCCACGAGATCATGATCGGCACCCCGGCGATCCGCAACCTGATCCGCGAGGACAAGGTCGCGCAGATGTATTCGGCGATCCAGACCGGCGGCTCGCTGGGCATGCAGACCCTCGACATGTGCCTCAAGGGCCTGGTCGCCAAGGGCCTGATCAGCCGCGAGAACGCCCGCGAGAAGGCGAAGATCCCGGAAAACTTCTGATCCTGGCGCCGATCCGCCGCGCTTCGCCCGAATCCCGGAACTGCGTCTAGGATTCAAGAACGGGAGAGCGGTACCGTAGGCGCATTCCTACCTATCCTTGCCGGCGAGCGCGTCCAGCGCCCGCTCGTCCGCATCCGGCTCGCCGTCGCGGCGCGCCCCTGAGTGAGCGAGAACATCATGGAATTCGAAAAGCTGCTGCGCCTGATGGTGGAAAAGGGCGGCTCCGACCTGTTCATCACCGCCGGCGTACCGCCGTCGATGAAGGTCAACGGCCGGGTGATGCCGGTGACCAAGACGCCGCTGTCGCCGGAGCAGACCCGCGAGACCGTGCTAGGCGTGATGAACGAGCAGCAGCGCCGCGATTTCGCCGAGAACCATGAGTGCAACTTCGCCATCAGCGCCCGCGGCATCGGCCGCTTCCGGGTCAGTGCCTTCTACCAGCGCAACCTGGTGGGCATGGTATTGCGCCGGATCGAGACCAACATCCCGACCCTGGAAGAGCTGAAGCTCCCGGAAATCCTCAAGAAGCTGGCGCTGACCAAGCGCGGCCTGGTGATCTTCGTCGGCGCCACCGGCACCGGCAAGTCCACCTCGCTGGCGGCGATGATCGGCTACCGCAACAAGAACTCCACCGGGCACATCATCTCCATCGAGGACCCGATCGAGTACATCCACCAGCACCAGGGCTGCATCGTCACCCAGCGCGAGGTGGGGCTGGACACCGACTCCTTCGAGGTGGCGCTGAAGAACACCCTGCGCCAGGCGCCGGACGTGATCATGATCGGCGAGGTGCGCTCGCGGGAGACCATGGACCACGCCGTGGCCTTCGCCGAGACCGGCCACCTGTGCCTGGCGACCCTGCACGCGAACAACGCCAACCAGGCGCTGGAGCGGATCATCCACTTCTTCCCGGCCGACCGTCATGGCCAGGTGTGGATGGACCTGTCGCTGAACCTCAAGGCCATCGTCGCCCAGCAACTGGTGCCGACCCCCGACGGCAAGGGGCGGCGGGCGGTGATCGAGGTGCTGCTGAACACCCCGCTGGCCGCCGACCTGATCCGCAAGGGCGAGGTGCACGAGCTGAAGCCGCTGATGAAGCGCTCCACCGAGCAGGGCATGCAGACCTTCGACCAGGCGCTGTACCAGCTCTACACCCAGGGCGAGATCACCTACGAGGACGCCCTGGCCCACGCCGACTCGGCCAACGACCTGCGCCTGATGATCAAGCTCGGTTCGGAAAGCGACGCCGACCACCTGTCGAGCCTGACCCAGGGCCTGAGCCTGGAAATCACCGACGACGACCCTGCCGGCCGGCGCTTCCGCTGAACCGTCTTCAGTAGGCCAGCGGCTCCTCGGCCTGGGCGCAGGCCGAGGTTTCCAGTTGCAGGGTGCTGTGTTCGATCTCGTAGCGGTCGTGCAGCAGCGCCTTCACCGTTCCCAGCAGCGCCTCGGCATCGACCAGGGCCGGGTCGTACACCAGATGGCTGGTCAGGCTGATCTTGCCGCTGGTGATCGACCACACATGCAGGTCGTGCAGCCCGGTCACGCCGGGAATCCCCAGCAGCGCTTCGCGCAGCTCGGCCAACTGGATTTCCTTCGGCACCCCTTCGAGCAACACATGCAGGCTCTCGCGCAGCAGGATCCAGGTGCGCGGCAGGACCCAGAAACCGATCAGCACCGCCACCAGCGAGTCGACCCAGGCCCAGCCGGTGAAACGGATCACGATCGCGGCGACGATCACCCCCAGCGAGCCGAGCATGTCGCTCCAGACCTCCAGGTAGGCGCCCTTGACGTTCAGGCTGTTGCCCTGGGCCGGCGCCAGCAGGCGCATGCTGGCCAGGTTCACCAGCAGGCCGAGCACGGCGATCACCAGCATGCCCACGGACTGGATCTCCGCCGGCTGGTTGAGCCGCTCGTAGGCCGCGTAGAGGATATAGAAGGCCACGCCGAACAGGAGGAAGGCGTTGAACGCCGCGGCGAGGATCTCGAAGCGGTGGTAGCCGTAGGTCAGGCGATCGTTGGTCGGGCGCCTGGCGATGTTGATCGCGGCCAGGGCGATGGCCAGGGCCACGGCGTCGGTGAGCATGTGCGCGGCATCGGAGATCAGCGCCAGGCTGCCGGTGAGGATGCCGCCGACGACCTCGGCGACGAGGAAGCTTCCGGTCAGCAGCAACGCCCATTTCAGGCGGGTCGAGTTGGTCTGGGCGAAGCTGTGCTCGTGTCCGGCGCTCATGGCGGCTCCTGTGGGGCGGTGGCGGCAGCACCAGCCTACAGGATAGGCAATTGCAAAACTGTCATGCGCCGGACCGCTCTGGCGCGGCGTCCGCCGCTCCGCTAACCTGCGGCTCAGGCGCGGCCGCAGCCGCGCACGGAACGAGGGGGACGCATGACTCAACAGCACGACACCCATAGCAAGGCCATCGGCTACCTGCTGTGGATCTTCGGTTTCACCGGTTCGCACCGCTTCTATTACGGCAAGCCGATCACCGGGACGATCTGGTTCTTCACCTTCGGCCTGTTCTTCATCGGCTGGATCATCGACCTGTTCCTCATCCCGTCGATGGACCGCGAGGCCGACCGGCGCTTCCAGGGCGGCAACCTGGACTACAACGTGGCCTGGATCCTGCTGACCTTCCTCGGCGTGCTCGGCGTGCACAGGATGTACATGGGCAAGTGGATCACCGGGATCATCTACCTGTTCACCGGCGGCCTGTTCTTCCTCGGCGTGCTCTACGACTTCTGGACCCTCAACGGACAGGTGTCCGAGCGCAACGGGCCGCAGCGCATCTGAGGCTCGTCGCCAGGTGCGAGAAGCCCGCCATCCGGCGGGCTTTTTCATGGGTGGCGCCACGGTCGGCAGGGAATTCCTCCGGCGGGACTTAAGGAACCAAAGGTTCTAACGTTCTACCTGTAGGTTATTGGCGCCCGCGCGCGCCAGCCCCTATGGTCTGCAAGCCCCAGAACGGATAGGTGCAATGGCTCACGAGGCCGCGCACCGTATCGCTCCGTGCGGAAACACCGAAAGGAGAAAAGATGACTTCCGACTCACGTCCCGCCGTGCTCGACCTGATCGGCAACACCCCGCTGGTTCGCGTGACGCGCTTCGATACCGGCCCCTGCACCCTGTACCTCAAGCTCGAATCGCAGAACCCCGGCGGCTCCATCAAGGATCGCATCGGTGTCGCCATGATCGAGGCCGCCGAGCGTGACGGCCGCCTGCGGCCCGGTGGCACCATCGTCGAGGCCACCGCCGGCAACACCGGTCTTGGCCTGGCCCTGGTCGGCCGCGCCAAGGGCTACCGGGTGGTGCTGGTGGTGCCGGACAAGATGTCCACCGAGAAGGTCCTGCACCTGCGCGCCATGGGCGCCGAGGTGCACATCACCCGCTCGGACGTCGGCAAGGGCCATCCGGAGTACTACCAGGACGTTGCCGCGCGCCTGGCGCAGGACATTCCCGGCGCCTTCTTCGCCGACCAGTTCAACAACCCGGCCAACCCGCTGGCCCACGAGTGCGGCACCGGCCCGGAGCTCTGGGCGCAGACCGGCCACGATCTCGACGCCATCGTCGTCGGCGTCGGCTCCTCCGGTACCCTGACCGGCCTTACCCGGTTCTTCCAGAAGGTCCAGCCGGAGCTGGAGATGGTGCTCGCCGATCCCGAGGGCTCGATCATGGCCGAGTACTCCCGCTCCGGCACCCTGGGTACGCCGGGTTCCTGGGCGGTGGAGGGCATCGGCGAGGACTTCGTACCGGCC
The DNA here is from genome assembly GCF_001810205.1 of Pseudomonas sp. HMSC076A11. NCBI lineage: Bacteria > Pseudomonadati > Pseudomonadota > Gammaproteobacteria > Pseudomonadales > Pseudomonadaceae > Pseudomonas > Pseudomonas sp. HMSC076A11. The sequence goes on from NZ_KV800269.1 coordinate 108,286, forward strand.
ATCGCCGACCTCTCCAGCGTGCGCCATGCCTATTCCATCAGCGACGAGGAAAGCTTCGCCATGGCCCGCGAACTGTTGCGCGTCGAGGGCATTCCCGGCGGCTCCTCCACCGGCACCCTGCTGGCCGCGGCGCTGCGCTTCTGTCGCGAGCAGAAGGAGCCGAAGCGGGTGGTCAGCTTCGTCTGCGACACCGGCACCCGCTACCTGTCGAAGATCTACAACGACCAGTGGATGACCGACCAGGGCCTGCTGCAACGCAAGCACTACGGCGACCTGCGCGACATCATCGCGCGGCGCTTCGAGGAGGGCCGGGTGATCAGCGTCGGTCCGGACGACACCCTGCTCACCGCCTTCCAGCGCATGCGCCTGGCCGACGTTTCGCAATTGCCGGTGCTGGACGATGGAAAACTGGTCGGTGTGATCGACGAGTCGGATATCCTGCTCGGTGTCCACGCCGACGCGCCACGCTTCCGCGATGCGGTGAGCAGCGCGATGAACGCCGCGCCGGAGACCCTCGCGCCCGGCGCCAGCCTGGCCCAGTTGCAGGCGGTCCTGGACCGCGGCCTGGTGGCGATCGTTGCCGATGCCAGCGGCTTCCACGGCCTGATCACCCGTTTCGACCTGTTGAACCATTTGCGGAGAAAGCTCGCATGAGCCAGCACGACCAGCATCCCGACGCCCCGGCCCAGGCCTTTGCGACCCGGGTCATCCACGCCGGGCAGGCCCCCGATCCCTCGACCGGCGCGATCATGCCGCCGATCTACGCCAACTCCACCTATATCCAGGAAAGCCCCGGGGTACACAAGGGGTTCGACTACGGCCGCTCGCACAACCCGACCCGCTGGGCCCTGGAGCGCTGCGTGGCCGACCTCGAGGGCGGCACCCAGGCCTTCGCCTTCGCCTCCGGCCTGGCGGCGATCTCCTCGGTGCTGGAGCTGCTCGACGCCGGTTCCCACATCGTTTCCGGCAATGACCTCTACGGCGGTACCTTCCGCCTGTTCGAGCGGGTCCGCCGGCGCAGCGCCGGGCATCGCTTCAGCTTCGTCGACCCGACCGACCTGCAGGCCTTCGAGGCCGCGCTGACCCCGGAAACCCGCATGGTCTGGGTGGAAACCCCGAGCAACCCGCTGCTGCGCCTCACCGACCTGCGCGCCATCGCCCAGCTCTGCCGCGCCCGCGGCATCATCAGCGTGGCCGACAACACCTTCGCCAGCCCCTACATCCAGCGCCCCCTGGAGCTGGGCTTCGACGTGGTGGTGCACTCCACCACCAAGTACCTGAACGGCCATTCCGACGTGATCGGCGGCATCGCCATCGTCGGCGACAACCCGGACCTGCGCGAGCGCCTGGGCTTCCTGCAGAACTCGGTGGGCGCCATCTCCGGGCCGTTCGACGCCTTCCTCACCCTGCGCGGGGTGAAGACCCTGGCGCTGCGCATGGAGCGCCATTGCAGTAACGCCCTGGCCCTGGCCCAGTGGCTGGAGCGCCAGCCGCAAGTGGCGCGGGTCTACTACCCCGGCCTGGCTTCGCACCCGCAGCATGAGCTGGCGAAACGGCAGATGCGTGGCTTCGGCGGGATGATCTCCCTCGACCTGCGTTGCGACCTGGCCGGCGCCCGGCGCTTCCTGGAGAACGTGCGGATCTTCTCCCTGGCGGAGAGCCTGGGCGGGGTGGAAAGCCTGATCGAGCATCCGGCGATCATGACCCACGCCAGCATCCCGGCGGAAACCCGCGCCGACCTGGGCATCGGTGACTCGCTGATCCGCCTGTCGGTGGGTGTCGAGGCGCTGGAGGACCTGCAGGCCGACCTGGCGCAGGCGCTGGCGAAGATCTGAGGCTCCGCAGGGAGCGGCGCCGACCGGCGCGGCTGCCGGCCATCGGGTGTTCCCGGCGAGCATGCCTCGGTGGATAACGCTCCGCGTTATTCGCCCTGCCGTTGAGGCGGGTTGGTGGCAGAGGCTGGGATAGGGCGCCCACCCCGGCAACGGATACGCCCCCGGAATCGCGAACGCGAAGATGAAAAAGCCCGCCGGATGGCGGGCTTTTTCGTGGTGGCAGGGATCAGCCCTCGTGGGTCAGGTGTCCGTCCACCAGGGTGTAGCGCACTCGTCCCGGCAGGCAGTGACCGACGAACGGGCTGTTCTGCCCCTTCGAGTACCAGCTCTCACCGGCCAGGGTCGAACCCTGCGGGTCGAACAGCACCAGGTCGGCGGCCTGGCCGACCGCCAGGCGCCCGGCAGGCAGGCGTAGTGCCTGGGCCGGGCCGTGGGAGAGGCGGGCGAGCAGGGTCGGCAGGTCGAGCAGGCCGTCCTGCACCAGCGTCATCGCCAGCGGCAGCAGCAGCTCGGCGCCGCTGATGCCCGGCTCGGTGGCGGCGAACGGCGCGTTCTTGGCGTCCGCCTCGTGGGGTTGGTGGTGGCTGGCGATGGCTTGTACCACGCCGTTCTTCACCGCCTCGCGCAGGGCTTCGCGGTCGGCCCTGGTGCGCAGCGGCGGTTGCACGTGGTAGAGGCTGGAGAAGCCCACCAGCGCTTCGTCGGTGAGGATCAACTGGTACAGCGCCACGTCGCAGGTCACCGGCAGGCCACGGGCCTGGGCCTGGGCGACGAGTTCGATGCCGCGGGCGCTGGTCAACTGGCTGAAGTGCGCGCGCACGCCGCTCTGTTCCACCAGCAGCAGGTTGCGGGCCAGGGCCACGGTCTCGGCGGTCTCCGGGATCCCCGCGAGGCCGAGGAAGCTGGCGGTCGGGCCTTCGTGGGCGAGGCCGCCTTCGGCGAGATCGGTGTCCTGCGAGGTGAAGATCACCGTCAGGTCGAAGGTCGCCGCGTACTCCAGGGCGCGCCGCAGGATGCGGTTGCTGGCGAAGCCATGCAGGCCATTGGTGAAGGCCACGCAACCGGTGTCGCGCAGGGCCACCAGTTCCGACAGTTGCTCGCCGCCGAAGCCGCGGGTCAGCGCGCCGATGGGGTAGACCTTGGCGTTGCCGGCCTCGCGGGCGCGGTCGAGGATCAGCTCGGCCACCGCCGGGGTGTCCAGCACCGGCCGGGTGTAGGGCGGGCAGCACAGGCTGGTGGTGCCGCCGGCCGCGGCGGCGCGGGTCTCGCTTTCGACGTTGCCCTTGCGTCCATAGCCCGGCTCGCGCAGGGCGACGCTGAGGTCGACCAGTCCCGGCGCGGCCACCAGGCCGGCGCCGTCGAGGGTCTTCTGGGCGCTGAAGCCGGCCGGCGCGGCGCCGATGGCGACGATCTTGCCAGCCTCGATGTGGAGGTCGCCGACCTGGTCCAGGCCACTGGCCGGGTCGATGACACGGGCGCCTCGGATACTGATGGTCATTCGGCGTCCTCCTGTTCCAGCTGGCGTTGGGTGTTCTGGCCGCTCATGGCCATGGACAGCACCGCCATGCGGATGGCGATGCCGTAGGTGACCTGGTTGAGGATCACCGACTGGGCACCGTCGGCCACCGCCGACTCGATCTCCACGCCACGGTTGATCGGGCCAGGGTGCATGACGATGGCATCCGGCTTGGCCAGCTTCAGGCGCTTCTCGGTCAGGCCGTAGAGCTTGAAGAACTCGCCCTCGCTGGGTAGCAGGCCACCCTGCATGCGCTCGCGTTGCAGGCGCAGCATGATCACCACGTCGACGTCCTTCAGGCCTTCGTCGGCGTTGGTGAACACGCGCACGCCGTACTGCTCTTCCAGTCCGATCGGCAACAGGGTGCGCGGGGCGATCACGCGGATGTCCGGGCAACCCAGGGTCTTGAGCGCCAGCATGTTCGAACGGGCTACTCGCGAATGCAGGATATCGCCGACGATCGCCACCGATAGCTGCTCGAAGTTCCCTTTGTGCCGGCGGATGGTCAGCATGTCGAGCATCCCCTGGGTGGGGTGCGCGTGGCGGCCGTCGCCGCCGTTGATCACCGCCACGTTGGGGCTGACGTGCTCGGCGATGAAGTGCGCCGCGCCCGAGTCGCTGTGGCGCACCACGAACATGTCGGCGGCCATCGCCTCCAGGTTGCGCAGGGTGTCGGTGAGCGTCTCGCCCTTGCTGGTGGAAGAGGTGGATACGTTCAGGCTGATCACGTCGGCCGACAGCCGCTGGGCGGCCAGCTCGAAGGTGGTGCGGGTGCGCGTGGAGTTCTCGAAGAACACGTTGCAGACGGTCTTGCCGCGCAGCAGCGGGACCTTTTTCACCGCGCGGGCGCCGACTTCCAGGAAGGAGTCGGCGGTATCGAGGATTTCGGTGAGCAGCTCGCGGGGCAATCCGTCGAGCGAGATGAAGTGGCGCAGCTGGCCCTGGTCGTTGAGCTGCAGCGGGCGCTTGGCGTCTGTCGGCATGGGGCAGGCCCTAGTGAAGAGGATCAGGAAGCGGAGGAAAGGACCTTGCGCTCGAGGGCGAGCGGTGCGGGACCGACCAATTTTACCCGTTCATCGCGACCCAGGGACAGGGTCTGGCCGACCACGTCGGGGCGGATAGGCAACTCCCGGGCGTTCAGGTCGAGCAGGCAGACCAGGGTCACGCTGGCCGGACGGCCGTAGTCGAACAGTTCGTTGAGCGCGGCGCGGATGGTGCGGCCGCTCATCAGCACGTCGTCCACCAGGACCAGGTGCTGGCCGTCGATCTCGAACGGCAGCGCCGACGGGCGGACCTGCGGATGCAGGCCGTTCTGGGTGAAGTCGTCGCGGTAGAAGGAGACGTCGAGGGTGCCCAGCGGCTCTTGGTTGCCCAGTTCCCTCAGCAGCGCCTCGGCGACCCAGATGCCGCCGGTATGGATGCCGACGAAGCGCGGCCGCTCGATGCCGCGCTCGGCGAGATGGGCGCGCAGGTCGCTGGCCATGCGCGGCAGGAGTTCGGCGGGATTGGGTAGGCTCATGGTGGCTCCTCGCTGACATCGATGGGATGGCCGCCGGGAGAGCCCGCTGTAGGGAGGCGCCCGCGGTGGCGAAAGCATAATGGCAAACGGCGGCGTGCCGGCTGCCATGGGTCAATCCGGGTGTTCGGCCAGCCAGCCTTCCAGCAGCAGGGCGGCGGCCAGGGCGTCCACCGGTCGCTCGCGGTAGCCGTCGCGCTGGCCCTGGGCCAGGCGCTCGCCCTTGGCGGCGTAGGTCGTGAGGCGTTCGTCGTGGGTAAAGACCGGCAGGTTGAAACGGCCGTTGAGGCGGCGGCCGAACTTTTCCGCGCGCTCGCTCATCTCGCTTGGGCTGCCGTCCATGTTCAGCGGCAGGCCGACGACGATGGCGTCCGGCTGCCATTCCTTGATCAGCGCTTCCACCCGGTTCCAGTCCGGCACGCCGTTCTGCGCCTTCAATACGCACAGCTCGCGGGCCTGGCCGGTCACCGCCTGGCCGACGGCGACGCCGATCTGCCGGGTGCCGTAGTCGAAGCCCAGCAGCAGGCGCAGCGGCTTGTCGCTGGCCATCAGGCGTGACCGGCCTGGGCGGTGAGCAGGCTGAGGTTGACGCCCAGGCGCGCGGCGGCGGCGCTGAGGCGCTCCTCGGGCGGCAGGTCGAAGAGGATCGCCGGGTCCGCCGGGCAGGTCAGCCAGGCGTTGTCGCTCAGTTCGGCCTCCAGCTGGCCGGCTTCCCAGCCGGCATAGCCAAGGCTGATCAGGCTCTTTTCCGGGCCGGTGCCGGCGGCGATGGCGAACAGCACGTCCTGCGAGGTGGACATCGCCAGCTCGCCCAGTTCCAGGGTCGACTGGTAGCTCAGGCCGCTGGGGTGGAGGACGAAGCCACGGTCGGTCTGCACCGGGCCGCCGTTGTAGATGTCGATGTGCTGGCAGCGCGCCGGCGGCAGGGCGTCCGGCTTGAGCTGTTCGAGGACTTCCGCCAGGTTGAGGCCGCTGGGACGGTTGATCACCAGGCCCATGGCGCCCTGCTCGTTGTGTTCGACCAGGTAGGTCACGGTCTGGGCGAAATTGGGGTCGGCCATGTGCGGCATGGCGATCAGGAAATGATGCTTGAGGTAGGTTGGGCTGCTCTGTTTCATGGCCGCTAGTGTCCTGCTTCGGACGCGAGAAAGCCAGCCTTGCCGGCGCTACTTGCTGGACAGCCGGTCGCCGCGTTCGAAGCGCCAGGTACGGATGATCTCCAGCCGGTCGATGTCGGCCAGGTCGCCGCTGAACGGCGCATAGGGCGCTGCCAGGCGGACGATACGCTGGGCGGCCTGGTCGAGGATCGGCTCGCCGGAAGACTCCAGCACCTGCACCTCGTAGATGGTGCCGTCGCGGTTGATCGACACCAGCAGCCGCAGGCTGCCGTAGAGCTTCTGCCGGCGGGCCTCGTCGGGGTAGTTGAGGTTGCCGATGCGTTCGATCTTCTTGCGCCAGTCTTCCTTGTACCAGGCGCCCTTGTCGCGCATGGTCGAGGCGGCGCTCAGGCGGTGGATGCGCGGGCGCTTGGCGTAGGCCTGCTGCTCCTTGGCCAGGTCGGCCTCGAGGCTGGCGATTTCCGCCGACAGCTGGGTTGAGTCGAAATGCGGCGCCGGCTTGGCGACCTGCTCGGCCTTCTGTGCCTCGGTCTTGCTCGGTGCCTTCTGCTGGCGCTGGCGGGTGGTGGTCACCGCGGCCTTGGGCGCCTCTTCGCTCCTGGCCTGCTTCGGCGTTGCCGGCGGCGCGACTTTCTTCACCTGGTTGTCCTGGAATGGCGCGACCTCGGTGGTCTTCGGCGCGGCCTTGTGCTCCAGGGTACCGCTGCCCTGCTGGTTCATCTGCGCGAGGTAGTCGGCCTTCTCCGGCGCCTTGTCGCTCTTGAAGGTGGCCAGGGTGATTTCCAGGGTCTTGCTGATCTGGCTCGGCGCGGGCATGGAGAAGCCCACCCCGAGGATGAGGGCGACGTGCAGGATGGCTGCGATGAACAGGGTGAAGCCCAAACGGTCCGCCGGGCGGACGCCGGCAGCGGCGGAGGGGGACTTGAGGACGGCGGCGTTCATTGCGGATCGTGGTGGCTGGCGTGGGGCGAAGTCTGCCGATGGGGGGCGGAAAAGTCTATGACGCACTCCGCGCCTTGGACACGCGGTCGCTCGCCGTGGCGCATCGGCCGGGCCGAGGCGGGCGGGCCGAGGCCCGCCCGCGCGATTCAGCGGGCAGCCAGCTGGGCGGCGATGGCGTCCATCAGCTTGTCGCCGATGCGGGTGTCGAAGGCCTGGTCGATCTCGCGGATGCAGGTCGGGCTGGTGACGTTGATTTCCGTCAGATAATTGCCGATCACGTCGAGGCCGACGAACAGCAGGCCGCGCTCGCGCAGGTGCGGGCCGACCTCGGCGGCGATCCAGCGGTCGCGCTCGCTCAGCGGCTGGGCCACGCCGCGGCCGCCGGCGGCGAGGTTGCCGCGGGTCTCGCCCTGGGCGGGGATGCGCGCCAGGCAGTAGGGCACCGGTTCGCCGTCGATCATCAGGATGCGCTTGTCGCCGTCCTTGATTTCCGGCAGATAGCGCTGTGCCATGATCTGCTGGCTGCCATGCTGGGTGAGGGTCTCAAGGATCACCGAGAGGTTCGGGTCGCCTTCGCGGTGACGAAATATCGACGAACCGCCCATTCCGTCCAGGGGTTTGAGAATGATGTCACGATGCTCGGCGGCAAACTCGCGCAGAATATCGGATCGCCGGCTGACCATCGTCGGCGGAGTGCACTGGGTGAACTGCGTGGCGAAGAACTTCTCGTTGCAGTCGCGCAGGCTCTGCGGCCGGTTCACCACCAGGGCGCCGGCACGCTCGGCCTGTTCCAGCAGGTAGGTCGAATAGACGAATTCGTTATCGAAGGGCGGGTCCTTGCGCATCAGGATCACGTCCAGTTCGTGCAGCGGTTGGTCGCTTTCCGCTTCCAGTTCGAACCAGCGGGAGGCATCGTTGAAGACCTTCAGCGGGCGCATGCGTCCACGCGCGACGCCGGCCTTCTGGTAGAGGTCCTGCTGTTCCATGTAGAACAGCGACCAGCCGCGGGCCTGGGCAGCCAGCAGCATGGCGAGCGAGCTGTCCTTCTTGAAGTTGATGCGCGCGATGGGGTCCATGACGATCCCGAGGCGTACGCTCATGGGAATTCCTCCGAAAGGGGGTGGGTTGTCCGGTCGCGGCGGGGAGGCCGCGTGGCAAGCGGGTTTGACGCTCAGGTTGGCGCCCCGTTTGCGCTTGGTCAAGGAAAAAGCCGGCCTGTTCCGGGCATTATGGATAGAGTTGCGTCGAGTGTGCTAAAAAGGCCCGCGATTGGGTCGCAGCCCGTCGGTGACAGGGCGTTAGCGCACTGAAGAAAACACAGAAGAATGATTCACCGAGTCGATATAGGGCGAACATGGAACAGCAATCCGACGGTTTGAAAGTGATGGTGATCGACGATTCGAAAACGATTCGTCGCACCGCCGAAACACTGCTGAAAAAGGTCGGTTGCGACGTGATCACGGCAATCGACGGCTTCGATGCCCTGGCGAAGATCGCCGATACCCATCCGAACATCATTTTCGTCGACATCATGATGCCGCGCCTGGATGGCTATCAGACCTGCGCCCTGATCAAGAACAACAGCGCGTTCAAGTCCACCCCGGTGATCATGCTGTCCTCCAAGGACGGCCTGTTCGACAAGGCCAAGGGGCGCATCGTCGGCTCCGACCAGTACCTCACCAAGCCGTTCAGCAAGGAAGAGCTGCTGGGCGCGATCAAGGCACACGTACCCAGCTTCACCCCGGTGGACGCCGTTTCCTGATATCCGGCCGCATGGCCGTTGATGCTTATTTCGTGATGGGGATCCCATGGCTCGTATTTTGATTGTTGATGACTCTCCGACCGAGATGTACAAGCTGACCGCCATGCTGGAAAAGCATGGTCACCAGGTACTCAAGGCCGAGAACGGCGGCGACGGCGTCGCCCTGGCCCGCCAGGAAAAGCCCGACGTGGTCCTGATGGACATCGTCATGCCCGGCCTCAACGGCTTCCAGGCGACCCGTCAATTGACCAAGGACGCCGAGACCAGCGCCATCCCGGTGATCATCGTCACCACCAAGGACCAGGAGACCGACAAGGTCTGGGGCAAGCGCCAGGGCGCTCGCGACTACCTGACCAAGCCGGTGGACGAAGAGACCCTGCTGAAAACCATCAATGCGGTGCTGGCGGGCTGAGCCCGTCGCAGCGCATCGCTCACCCTGACCCCGGAAAGACCAGGCCCCGCATGTCGGACGTTCAGACCCCCTTCCAGCTCCTCGTCGACATCGATCAGCGCTGCCGACGCCTGGCCGCCGGCCTGCCGGCCCAGCAGGAGGCGGTGCAGAGCTGGAGCGGGATCGGCTTCCGCATGGGCGGGCGGTTCTTCGTCGCCCCCATGGGGGAGGTCGGCGAAGTCCTGCACGAACCGCGCTACACCCAGCTGCCGGGCGTGAAGACCTGGGTCAAGGGGGTGGCCAACGTACGTGGCCGCCTGCTGCCGATCATGGACCTCTGCGGTTTCCTCGGCACCGAACTGTCGCCCTTGCGCAAGCAGCGGCGGGTGCTGGTGGTGGAGCACCTGGACGTGTTCGCCGGCCTCATCGTCGATGAGGTGTTCGGCATGCAGCACTTCCCGGTGGACACCTTCAGCGAACAGCTGCCGCCACTAGAAGCGGCACTGCAACCCTTCATTCATGGCGTCTTCCATCGAGAGCAGCCGTGGCTGGTGTTCAGCCCGCATGCGCTGGCGCAACACCAGGGCTTCCTCGACGTCGCCGTATAAACAGCTTCACCGGTTGGGCCGGTCTGCCGGCCCGTGTCGTGACATGGAAATCGTAATCGTGGTCGGTCCGGGCGGGGGCCAAATATGAAGAAAATCAACGCAGGCAATCTTTTCGCGGGCATGCGCAGCAGCTCGGTGATCGCGGGGCTGTTCATCGTCCTCATCGTCTCGATCGTGTTGCTGTTCGCCAACTTTGCCTACCTCAACACCCAGTCGAACCATGACAAGCAGTACATCGGCCATGCCGGCGAACTGCGCGTCCTGTCGCAGCGGATCGCGAAGAACGCCACCGAAGCGGCGGCGGGCAAGGGCGAGGCGTTCAAGCTCCTGAAGGATGCGCGCAACGACTTCGAGAAACGCTGGAACATCCTGGTCAATGGCGACGAGAGCACATCCCTGCCGCCCAGCCCCGAAGCGGTGAAGCCGCAGATGGACGTGGTGCAGCAGGACTGGGATGGCCTGCGCAAGAACGCCGACTCCATCCTCGCCAGCGAACAGACTGTACTGTCCCTGCACCAGGTGGCCTCGACCCTCGCCGAAACCATCCCGCAGCTGCAGGTGGAATACGAAGAGGTGGTCGACATCCTGCTGGAGAACGGTGCCCCGGCCGACCAGGTCGCGGTCGCCCAGCGCCAGTCGCTGCTCGCCGAACGTATCCTCGGCTCGGTGAACAAGGTGCTGGCCGGCGACGAGAACTCGGTGCAGGCCGCCGACAGCTTCGGCCGCGACGCCAGCCTGTTCGGCCGCGTACTGAAGGGCATGCAGGAAGGCAACGCGGCGATGAGCATCTCCAAGGTGACCAACGCCGAGGCGGTGGATCGCCTGAACGAGATCGCCGAACTCTTCGAGTTCGTCTCCGGCTCGGTGGACGAGATCCTCGAGACCTCGCCCGACCTGTTCCAGGTCCGGGAAGCGGCGAACAACATCTTCAGCGTTTCGCAGACCCTGCTGGACAAGGCCTCGCAACTGGCCGACGGCTTCGAGAACCTGGCCGGCGGGCGTAGCATCAACCTGTTCGCCGGTTACGTCCTCGGCGCCCTGGCCCTGGCCTCGATCATCCTGATCGGCCTGGTGATGGTGCGCGAGACCAACCGCCGGCTGGCCGAGACCGCCGAGAAGAACGACCGCAACCAGGCCGCGATCCTGCGTCTGCTCGACGAGATCGCCGACCTCGCGGACGGCGACCTGACCGTGGCCGCGACCGTGACCGAGGACTTCACCGGCGCCATCGCCGACTCGATCAATTACTCCATCGACCAGCTCCGCGAACTGGTGGAGACCATCAACCAGACCGCCGTGCAGGTGGCCGCAGCGGCCCAGGAAACCCAGTCCACCGCGATGCACCTGGCCGAAGCCTCCGAGCACCAGGCGCAGGAAATCGCCGGCGCCTCGGCGGCGATCAACGAAATGGCGGTGTCGATCGACCAGGTATCGGCGAACGCCTCGGAATCCTCGGCGGTAGCGGAACGTTCGGTAGCCATCGCCAACAAGGGCAACGAGGTGGTGCACAACACCATCACCGGCATGGACAACATCCGCGAGCAGATCCAGGACACCTCGAAGCGAATCAAGCGCCTCGGCGAATCGTCCCAGGAGATCGGCGACATCGTCAGCCTGATCAACGACATCGCCGACCAGACCAACATCCTCGCCCTGAACGCCGCGATCCAGGCGTCGATGGCCGGGGACGCGGGCCGCGGCTTCGCCGTGGTAGCGGACGAGGTACAGCGACTGGCGGAACGTTCCTCGGCGGCGACCAAGCAGATCGAGGCGCTGGTGAAGACCATCCAGACCGACACCAACGAAGCGGTGATCTCGATGGAGCAGACCACCTCCGAGGTGGTCCGCGGCGCGCGCCTGGCCCAGGACGCCGGTGTGGCCCTGGAGGAGATCGAGAAGGTATCCAAGACCCTCGCGGCACTGATCCAGAACATCTCCAACGCCGCCCGTCAGCAGGCATCGTCGGCCGGCCACATTTCCAACACCATGAACGTCATTCAGGAGATCACCTCGCAGACCTCCGCCGGTACCACCGCCACCGCGCGGAGCATCGGCAACCTGGCGAAGATGGCGAGCGAGATGCGCAACTCGGTATCCGGCTTCAAACTGCCGGAGGGCGTGGAGCAGGCCTGAGCATAGGCGCGGCGGCCGCCTGGCGGGCGCCGCGTCGACACCTTGGACGAGGGGCACGGCATGCAGGCGAACGGCGTCTGGTCACTGCAGCCGCTGGCCGATATGTCGGCAGCGGAGTTCCGCGACTGGCAGGTCCTGTTGGAGAACCGCACCGGCGTGGTGCTCAACGAGCAGCGCCGGACGTTCCTGCAGGCCAGCCTGACCGCGCGCATGCGTGAACTGGGCATCGGCGACTACCACAGCTACTACCGCCAGGTGACCGACGGTCCGCGTGGCGCAGTGGAGTGGGCGACCCTGCTGGACCGCCTGACCGTCCAGGAAACCCGTTTTTTCCGTCATCCCCCGTCTTTCGAGCTGCTCGAGCGCTACCTGGGCGAGCGCCTGCGCCGCGAAGGCATGCCGCGGCCCTGGGCCCTGTGGAGCGTCGGCTGCTCCAGCGGCGAGGAACCCTACTCGCTGGCGATGTGCGCCGCGCAGGCGTTGCGCGGGCAGGAACGGGAAGATTTTTTCGGCGTCACCGGGACGGATATCAGCCTTCACGCCCTGCAGCGGGCGCGGCAGGCGAACTATCCGGCCCGCAAGCTGGAGCAACTGGAGGCCGGACTGGTCGAACGCTATTGCGAACGCCAGGCCGACGGCAGCTTCAGCGTGAAAACGATACTGACCGAGCGCGTCTGCTGCGCCCGGCTGAATGTGCTGGACCTGGCGAAGGCGCCCTGGTCCGGCATGGACGTGATTTTTTGTCAGAACCTGCTGATCTACTTCCGTCGCTGGCGACGGCGCGAGATCCTCAACCGGTTGGCCGAACGGCTGGCGCCGGGAGGCTTGCTGGTGATCGGGGTCGGCGAAGTGGTCGACTGGAGCCATCCGGAGCTCGAGCCGGTCGCCGACGAGCGGGTCCTGGCCTTTACCCGTAAGGGGTACTCAGGCACATGAATGGAGTGGCTATGGGTGACCGGCACGACTACGTCGCTCTGGAATGGGTGAAAGGCGAGATCGCCGAAACCCTGAAACAGGCGCGCCAGGCGCTGGAAGCGTTCGTCGAGAACCCGCAGGACCCGACCCGCATGCGGTTCTGCCTGACCTACGTGCACCAGGTGCAGGGCACCCTGCAGATGGTCGAGTTCTACGGCGCGGCCCTGCTCGCCGAGGAAATGGAGCAGTTGGTCCAGGCCTTGCTGGACGGTCGCGTGCCGAACCAGGGCGAGGCCCTGGAAGTGCTGATGCAGGCGATCCTGCAACTGCCGGTCTACCTCGACCGGATCCAGACCGCCCGGCGCGACCTGCCGATGGTGGTCCTGCCGCTGCTCAACGACCTGCGCGCCGCGCGCGGCGAGAAGCTGCTCTCGGAAACCAGCCTGTTCGCGCCCGACCTGTCGCAGCGCCAGCCGCAACTGGACGGCGAGGCCATCGCGCAACTGCGCACCGACGAACTCGGCGGCTTGCTGCGCAAGCTGCGCCAGACCCAGCAGATGGCCCTGGTCGGCCTGCTGCGCAACCAGGACGTGGCCACTAGCCTCGGCTACCTGGCGCGTGTCTATGCGCGCCTGGAGGGCCTGTGCCGCGAGGCACCGCTGGGACCGCTGTGGAGCATCGCTTCCGGCCTGGTCGAGGGCCTGGCCAACGGTAGCGTGGTCAACAGCGCCTCGGTGCGCACCCTGCTGCGCCAGCTCGACCGCGAACTCAAGCGCCTGGTCGAGCAGGGCGCCGACGGCCTGAACCAGGCCGCGCCGGACGAGCTGGTGAAGAACCTGCTGTTCTACGTGGCCAAGGCGCCTTCGCAGTCGCCGCGGATCCGCGCTCTGAAGGAACAGTACCGCCTCGACGAGGCGCTGCCCGACCACGAGACGGTGGACGCCGAGCGCGCCCGCCTCGCCGGACCCGACCGCGACGCGATGCGTTCGGTGGTCGGTGCCTTGTGCGAGGAACTGGTGCGGATCAAGGACAGCCTCGACCTGTTCGTGCGCAGCGACCGTGGCCACCCCTCGGAACTGGACGCCCTCCTGGCGCCGCTCAAGCAGATCGCCGATACCCTGGCGGTACTCGGCTTCGGCCAACCGCGCAAGGTCATCCTCGACCAGTTGGACGTCATCCACGCCCTGGCCCAGGGCCGCCGCGAGCCGAGCGACGCGATCCTGATGGACGTCGCCGGCGCGTTGCTCTACGTCGAGGCCACCCTGGCCGGCATGGCCGGTCCCGGCGACGAGCGCAACAGCGAGGAAAGCCGCCTGCCCACCACCGATGTGGCGCAGATCCACCAGTTGGTGATCAAGGAAGCGCGCAACGGTCTGGAGCAGGCCAAGGACGCGATCATCGAGTTCATCGCCTCGCAGTGGAACCACGAGCACCTGGCCCGCGTGCCGGAGCTGCTGACCCAGGTCCGCGGCGGCCTGGCGATGATCCCGCTGGAGCGCGCCGCGACCCTGCTGGAAACCTGCAACCGCTATATCCAGGAACAGCTGCTGGCGCGCAAGGCGGTGCCGGACTGGCAGAGCCTGGATACCCTGGCCGATGCCATCACCAGCGTCGAGTATTACCTGGAGCGCCTGAGCGAGGACCATGCCAGCCAGAGCGACCTGATCCTCGACGTCGCCGAGGACAGCCTGGCGAACCTCGGCTATACGCTGAAACCGAATTCGTCGGCCCCGGCCGAGCCTGGCCTGTCCGGGCCCGCTGCCATCGAGTCCCCGGCTGCCGAGCCGGAGAGGCCGGAGGCGGTCGTCGAGGTCGCCGAGACAGCGGAGCAACCGCCCGCCGACACGGCTCCTGCCGAGGCCGCGAGGGAAGATGCCCCGCAGCTGGCCAGCGACGACAACTGGACCCTTGGCGAAGTCGCGCCCGACGCCGGCGAGCCGTCCCTCGACCTGGCCCTGGACCTGCCGCTGGACGATTCCGCCGAAGTGCCGCCGGCGTTGCCGGAGGTGGTCGAGGAGAGCGGCCAGCCGCAGTCGACCCCGGCGCCTGCCCGCAGCCTGGACGATTTCAGCCTCGACGAGATCGATCTCTCCGGCCTCGACCTGCCCGCCGATGCGGCCCCGGCCTCCGGGCCGGCGGCCCTGGCGGACTGGTCGCTGCCGGAGCAGTGGGGGCTCGGCGATGACCTGGCGCAGCCGGCGCAGGCCGGCGAGACGTTGGATCTGAGCCTGGAGGAGCCGGCGCTGTCCTTCGACGCGCCGCTGGAAAGCCTCGAGCCGTTGCCGGCGCTGGAGCCTTTCGACGGCTCCGCTGAACAGGAGCTGGTTCTCGATGCGCTCGATCCGCTGCCGCTGGATGTAGCCTTGCCGGAGGCGGAGGGCGAGGTGTCCGCCTGGGAGGGCTCGAGCCTGGAGGAACTGGATCTTTCCGACCTCGATCTCCCCGAGGTGCAATTGCCCGAGGCTGAGGCCGAGGCGCCGCCTGCCGCCGAGGCGCTCGCCAGCGAAGCGCCGGCCCTGTCTCTGGCCGAGGTGATGGCTGCGCCGGTGCAGCCGATCAACCCGCCGGCGCAGAACGTTCCGGTCAGCCTGCTGCCACCGCCGGCCGACGAGGAACCGGTGGACGAGGAACTGCGCGAGGTCTTCATCGAGGAGGCCGGCGAGGTCCTGGAGACCATCGGCCGCTACCTGCCGGCCTGGAAAGCCGACCACGACGACCGCGAAGCGCTGACCGAGGTACGCCGTGCCTTCCATACCCTCAAGGGTAGCGGACGGATGGTCCGTGCCCTGGTGATCGGCGAACTGGCCTGGTCGATAGAGAACCTGTTCAACCGCGTGCTCGATCGCAGCATCGCCGCCAGCGAGCCGGTGCAGCGAGTGGTGGACCAGGTCGTGGCCCTGTTGCCGGAGCTGGTCGAGGAGTTCGCCGCCAATGCCCAGCGCCAGCGCGACGATGTCGACCTGCTGGCGGCCACCGCGCATGCCCTGGCCAAGGGCGAGCCGCTGCCGGAACCGCCGGCGCCGGACGACGGCGGAGTACCGCCGGAAGCCGGGGCGGAGCAGCCGTCGAGCCTGGACAACGGCGTCCAGGCGCCGCCATTGGCCGACGCGCCGCAGGCCGCTGCCGAGGCGCAGAGCGACGTCGAACTGCTCGATCCGCAACTGCTGGAGATCTTCACCAACGAGGCGGAAACCCATCTCGAGGCCCTGGTCGGCTTCCTCGCCGACTGCGCCCGCGAACTGCCGCAGCCGGTCACCGATGCCTTGCAGCGTGCCCTACATACCCTCAAGGGCAGCGCACACATGGCCGGCATCCTGCCGATCGCGGAGATCGCCACGCCGCTGGAAAAACTGGTCAAGGAATACAAGTCCAACCTGCTCGCCTTCGACCTGCGCGAAGCGGAGTTGCTGCACGACGCCGAGCAACTGTTCCGCATCGGCCTGGAGCAGGTCGGCGCGCAACGGCCATTGAACCCGATCCCCGGCAGCGACGCGTTGCTGGAGCGTATCGAGGCACTGCACCAGGAACGCATCGCCTCGCTCGAGGCCGAGCGCTACAGCGATGCCGGCGAGCGCCGCGATCCGTTGCTGATCGAGGCGTTCCTCGTCGAAGGCATGGACATCCTGCTGGACGCCGAGGACCTGCTCGAGCGCTGGCACGAGCATCCGCAGGAGCGCCAGGAACTGAGTGCGCTGCGCGAGGAGCTCAGCACTCTGGACCGGGGCGCCCGGCATGCCGAGCTGCCACAGGTGGAAGAACTCTGCCAGGCCTTGCTGGCGCTCTACGATGCCGTCGAGGAAGGCCGCCTGGCGGTCAGCCCGGCGTTCTTCGAGGAAGCCCGCCAGGCCCACGAGGCGCTGATCGGGATGATGGACCAGGTCGCCGCCGGCCTGCAGGTCACGCCGCGTCCGGAGCGGGTCGCGGCCCTGCAGGAGCTGTTGGAAGCGCCCGCCGCCGAGGCCGTTCCGTTCATCGACCCGGAGAGCCTCGGCGCCGACGATTTCCCCCCGGAAGACGAAGAACCGGCCCTCCCCGAGGCGGTCTTCGAAGAGGCCGGGACGCCTGCCGAGGAGACCGTACCGGCAGCGCCTGCACCGGCTCCCGGCCGCGAGCTGGACGAGGAAATGGTGTCGATCTTCCTCGAAGAGGCGGTGGACATCCTCGAAAGCGCCGGCCAGGCACTGGCCCAATGGCAGGCCGAGCCGGGCGCGCTGTCTTCGCTCAGCGCCCTGCAGCGCGACCTGCACACCCTCAAGGGCGGCGCACGGATGGCCGAGATCGCCGAGATCGGCGACCTGGCCCACGAGCTGGAGGCCCTCTACGAAGGACTGGTCGACCGCCGTTACCAGCACTCTCCGCAACTGGCCGGATTGCTGCAAGCCTGTCACGACCGCCTGGCCGAACAGCTCGACCAGTTGAGCGCCGGCCAGCCCCTGGCCGACCCGCACGACCTTATCCAGTCGATCCGCCGGTTCCGCCAGGGTCCGGTGGCCGAGGCCGCGACACCGGGCGAGGCGGAAAGCCCTGTCGAGGAACTCGTTGCACCTACCGTCGAGGAGCCCGCCGCGCCCGCTGCGGAGGCGTTCGAAGAGCGCGATCCCGAACTGGTGGAGATCTTCCTCGAGGAAGGCTTCGATATCCTCGACAGCGCTGCCGCCGCGTTGCAGCGCTGGATCGACGACGTCGACAACACCATCGAACTGGAAGCCTTGCAGCGCGACCTGCATACCCTCAAGGGCGGTGCGCGGATGGCCGAGATCGGCGAGATCGGCGACCTCGCCCATGAGCTTGAATTCCTCTACGAAGGCCTCTGCGGTGGACGCCTGCGCGCCAGCCCGGCCTTGTTCGGCCTGCTGCAGCGCTGCCACGACGAGCTGGCCGAGATGCTCGAGGCGGTGCGTGGCCACCGTACGCTGCCCGACGGGCAGGCGCTGATCGCGGAGATCAGGCGCCTGCGCAGCGATCCCGACGAGCAACTGAGCGTACCCACCAGCGTCAGCCTCAAGCCGCTGGCGGCGAAGGGCGCGGCGGCCGACGAGAGCGAGATCCTCGACATCTTCCTCGAGGAAGCCGACGACCTGCTGGAGAACCTCGAACTGGCGCTCGGCCGCTGGGACGGCGGCAACGGCGACGCCCAGCCGCTGGACGACCTGCTGCGGATCCTGCACACCCTCAAGGGCGGTGCGCGCCTGGCCGGACAGACCGAGCTGGGCAACCTGGCCCACGACCTCGAGCAGCATCTCACCGATGCGCAGCAACAGGGCGCGCCGTGGCCGGACAGCCTGCTGCTGGATGCGCAGTCGGGGCTGGAAGGCCTGCAGCGGCAGGTCGACCTGTTGCGCGAGCGGCTGGCCGAGGACGACGAGGCCGGTGAGCGGCCCGAGCCCGCCCAGGCGCTGGTCCAGGCCGACGATACCGACCGCGCGGTGGCCTCCGCGCTGGCAGAGCTGACCCGCCTGGCCCCGGCGGCCGGCGCGATCATGGCGGCCGAGGCGGCGCCTCCGGCCGCCCCGGCCACCACCCTGCCGTTCGTGCGCAAGGCCTAGGAGGCGGCCCAGGAGGCCGCTTCCCGACGTGCCCCGCAGGAGCTGGTGAAGGTGCCGGCGGAACTGCTGGAGAACCTGGTCAACCTGGCGGGCGAGACCTCGATCTTCCGCGGCCGGGTCGAGCAGCAGGTGAGCGACGTCGGCTTCACCCTCGGCGAGATGGAGTCCACCATCGAGCGGGTGCGCGACCAGTTGCGCCGCCTCGACACCGAGACCCAGGCGCAGATCCTCTCGCGTCACCAGGCCGATGCCGAACGCGCCGGCTACGAAGAATTCGACCCGCTGGAAATGGACCGCTATTCGCAGTTGCAGCAGCTCTCGCGCGCACTCTTCGAATCGGCCTCCGACCTTCTCGACCTGAAGGAAACCCTGGCGGCGAAGAACCGCGACGCGGAGACCCTGCTGCTGCAACAGGCGCGGGTCAACACCGAACTCCAGGAAGGCCTGATGCGCACCCGCATGGTGCCGTTCGATCGGCTGGTACCGCGTTTGCGGCGGATCGTCCGGCAGGTGGCCGGCGAGCTTGGCAAGCAGGTCGAATTCGTGGTCGGCAACGCCGACGGCGAGATGGATCGTACCGTCCTCGAACGCATCGTCGCGCCGCTGGAGCACATGCTGCGCAACGCCGTGGACCACGGCATCGAGTCCGGCGAGACGCGCCGCGCGGCGGGCAAGCCGGAGCACGGTACGATCCGCCTGAACATCGGCCGCGAGGGCGGCGACATCCTCCTCACCCTCTCCGACGACGGCGCCGGCATCCGCCTCGACGCGGTACGGCGCAAGGCCATCGAGCGTGGCCTGATGAGCGCCGACAGCGACCTCAGCGATCATGAAGTGCTGCAGTTCGTGCTCGAGTCCGGTTTCTCCACCGCCGAAAAGGTCACCCAGATCTCCGGGCGCGGCGTCGGCCTCGACGTGGCCAACTCCGAGGTCAAGCAGCTCGGCGGCTCGGTGAGCATCCAGACCGAGCCGGGCCAGGGCACCCGCTTCAACGTGCGGCTGCCGTTCACCGTGTCGGTGAACCGGGCGCTGATGGTGCTATCCGGCGAGGATCTCTACGCGGTGCCGCTGAACACCATCGAGGGCATCGTGCGGGTTTCGCCCTACGAACTGGAGGCGCTCTACGACCAGCGCGGCGAGGCGGGGCTGGATACGCCCAGCTTCGAATACGCCGGGCAGTCCTACGAACTGAAGTACCTCGGCGAGCTGCTGAACAACGGCCAGGAACCCAAGCTGGTCGGCCAGTCGCTGCCCTTGCCGGTGATCCTGGTGCGTTCCTCGGAGCATGCGGTGGCGGTGCAGGTCGACTCGCTGGCCGGTTCCCGCGAGATCGTGGTGAAGAGCCTCGGTCCGCAGTTCGCCGGGGTCGCCGGGATTTCCGGGGCGACCCTGCTCGGCGATGGCCGGGTGGTGGTGATCCTCGACCTGCTGGCGACCATCCGCTCCCGGCACGCGCTGCTCGGCCAGGAAAGCCGTCGCGAACGCCTGGCGCTGCGCCAGGAAATGGCGGCGAGCGAAAGCGAGCAGCAGCGGCCGCCGCTGGTCATGGTGGTGGACGACTCGGTCACCGTGCGCAAGGTCACCACCCGCCTGCTGGAGCGCAACGGCATGAACGTGTTGACCGCGAAGGACGGCGTGGACGCCATCGCCCAGCTCCAGGAGCACCGTCCGGATATCCTCCTGCTGGACATCGAGATGCCGCGCATGGACGGTTTCGAGGTCGCCACCCTGGTGCGTCACGACGAACGCCTGGGCAACCTGCCGATCATCATGATCACCTCGCGGACCGGCGAGAAACACCGCGAGCGCGCGCTGGGCATCGGCGTCAACCAGTACCTCGGCAAGCCTTACCAGGAAACCGAGCTGCTCGAAGCCATCCAGTCCCTGGTCGGCCAGCATGAGTGAGCGCGCCACGCCACGGGTCGCGGTGATCGCCGACACCTCGTTGCAGCGCCACGTGTTGCAACAGGCGCTGCTCGGCCATGGTTACGAGGTGGTGCTCAACGCCGACCCGGCCAGGGTCGACGACGCCGCGCTGGAGTGCGCGCCCGACCTGTGGCTGGTGGACCTGACCCAGCAGGACGACTCGCCGCTGCTGGACAGCCTGCTGGAGCAGGACCGTGCGCCGGTGCTGTTCGGCGAGGGCCACGCGCCGGAGCGGCATACCGAACATTACCCGCGCTGGGAACGGCGGCTGATCGGCAAGCTGAAGCGCTTGATCGGCGACCCCAGCGATGGCGTTGGCGACAGCCTCGGCGCATTGCTCGACGAGGAGCGTCCGCCGCGCCTGGAGATTCCCGGCGACCTCGCGGCGATGCCGCTGCAGGCCGGCGAAGCGGCCCGCGAGGTGTGGCTGCTGGCGGCCTCGCTCGGCGGCCCGGCGGCGGTGAAGGCATTTCTCGACGCCTTGCCTGGCGGCCTGCCGATCGGCTTCCTCTATGCCCAGCACATCGATGCCAGCTTCGAGCAGAACCTGCCGCAGGCAGTCGGCCGGCACAGCCAGTGGCATGTGAAGAACGTCCGCGACGGCGAAGCGCTGCGTTGCGGCGAGGTCATGGTGGTGCCGGTGCTGCACGAGCTCGGTTTCCACCACGACGGGCGACTGAAATGCAGCCAGCGTCCCTGGCCGGAACCCTACACCCCGTCCATCGACCAGATGATGCTCAACCTGGCCCAGCAGTTCGGGCCCGACTGCGGGGTGATCGTTTTCAGCGGCATGGGTAGCGACGGCAGCGCCGCTGCCGCCTACGTGCGGCGCCAGGGTGGCGAGGTATGGACCCAGCGCGCCGACAGTTGCGTCTGTTCGAGCATGCCGGACAGCTTGCGCGAAGCCGGTTACAGCAGTTTCAATGCCAGCCCCCGCGAACTGGCCGAGGCATTGGTCAAGCATCTGGCCGCACGCTGCGCGCCGACAGGAGTCGAAACATGAACCAGGCCGTGATCGAGCAGGATGGCATGAGCCGGAACACCCCAGCCAACCCGACCCCGGACAGCCTCACCGGGCTGCTCCTGCCGCTGAGCGACCGCACCCTGCTGTTGCCCAACGTCGCCGTGGCCGAACTGATCGCCTATCGCAACCCGCAGGTCGCCGCCGGCCTGCCGCAGTGGTACCTGGGCCAGGTGGCCTGGCGCGACCTGCGCCTGCCGCTGCTGTCCTTCGAGGCGGCCTCCAGCGGCGAACAGCAGCCGGTGCTCGGCAGCAGCGCGCGGGTGGTGGTCATCAACGCCCTCGGCGGACGACCCCATGTGAAGTTCCTCGCCCTGCTGGTGCAGGGCATTCCGCGCTCGGTGCGGCTGGACGCCAATCTCGCGAGCACCGCCGCGCCGCTGGCGGCGCTGGAACTGGCGGCGGTGGACATCGGCGGCGAAACCGCACGGATTCCGGACCTGGCCGGGCTCGAAGAGAAGCTCGCCGACGCCGGCCTGATCTGAGCCGTCCATGGCCGGCCTGCAGCACGCGCGGATCGGCGCCTCCCTCGAGGTCGCCAGCGCCAGCCTGGCCGGGCACCGCTTCGAGAAGCACAGCCACGACGAGTTCGTCATCAGCGCCAACCTCTGCGGATTGGAAGATGTCTGGCTGGATGGCCGTACCTTCCAGGCCGACAGCGGCGACCTGACCCTCTACAACCCGGGGCAGATCCAGGGCGGCGGCGTCCGCGACGGCCAGCCCTGGCGCTTCGCCAGCCTCTATCTGCCTGCCGCCGAACTGGCGAGCAGCCTGGATCTTTCCTCCGTCGAGTTCGACCGCCCGCTGCTGCGCAATCCGGCGCTGGGCCGCGAGTTGGCCGCCAGCATCGAAGCCTTGCTGGCCAGCGACCGCTTCGCCCGCGAACGGGGCGAGGAGCGCCTGCTGGATTTCCTTGGCCGCCTGCTGGCGGCGAGCGGCACCCGCCTGCCGCAGAGGGCCGATCCTGGGCGCCCGGCTGTCGCCCGCCTGCAGGCGCTGCTCGCCGAGCGCCTGGCCGAACCGCCGGACCTGGATGAGATGGCGGAGCAGGTGGGCCTGTCGAAATACCACCTGCTGCGGGCGTTCAAGAAGGCCACCGGGCTCAGCCCGCGCCAGTGGAGCATGCAACTGCGCACCCGCCGCGCCCTCGGCCTGTTGCGCCGTGGCCTGGCGGTGGGCGAGGTGGCCCACGCCCTGGGCTTCGCCGACCAGAGCCACCTGACCCGTTACTTCACCAGCGCCTACGGCATTTCGCCGGGCCGCTACCAGCGCGCCGTGCGCGGCTGAACTGCGCAATCCGGTTCAAGTCGGCGGAGCCGCCGGCCGGGATAATCCGACGTCCCACCACGGAGTCGTCGTTCCATGCTCGCCATCTTCCTCGCCGCCTTGCTATTCGGTTTCGCCTTCAATGTTTCCCCTGGCGCGGTGTTCAGCGAAACGCTGCGCCGCGGTTTGACCGGCGGCTTCCGCCCGGCGTTGCTGGTGCAACTGGGGTCGCTGATCGGCGATGCCGTCTGGGCCCTGCTCGGGCTCACCGGGCTGGCGCTGCTGCTGGGCTACGAACAGGTGCGGATTCCCCTGACCCTGGCCTGTGCCGCCTACCTGGCCTGGCTCGGCGTGCAAGGCTTGCGCGACGCCTGGAGTCCGCCGCTGGCGGCGGAGGATGCCGGCGAGCAGGGGCGCAACGCCTTCGGCGCCGGCGCGGCGATCTCCCTGTCCAATCCGAAGAACGTGGTCTACTGGGGTGCCCTCGGCAGCGCCCTGGCGGGGATCGTCGACGGCACGCCGAACCAGGCGCAGTCGCTGGTGTTCTTCGCCGGTTTCATGCTCTCGTCGCTGATCTGGTGCTTTTGCTGCGCGGCGCTGGTGGACTGGCTGCGGCGCAACACCTCGCTGTTCTGGCACCGCGTCAGCTACGCCGGTTGCGGCGTGCTCCTGCTCGGCCTGGCGGGACTGGCGCTGCGCGGGCTGTAGACGCGCCTCAGGCCGGCGCCAGGCGCCGCCGCAGCAGGCGTTGGCGCAGGCTTTCGAACCTGCCGAGGTCGACATGCCGGGCATGGTCGCCGACGACGATCCGGCCGTCGGGCAGCTCCGCCCAGTGCTGTAGTCCGCCCTCCAGGTCCAGTTCGCCGTAGCGGATGCGCAGCGCCCGGCCGGATTCGAGGTGCCAGAGCTGGGCGAGGTCCCGCGAGCGATGCGGTTCCAGCCACGGCGCCAGGAGCAGCCAGCCTCCGTCCAGGGCCTGGAGCTTCAGGTAGGGGCCTTCGGCCAGGCCGTCCAGCGAGTGGCTGCGGATCTCGCCGCTGTCGAGCCGGCCTTCGCAGAGCGTTTCACGCTCCAGCCAGACGATGGTCCCGGGCGCCGCCGAGGTCGGTTGCGCCGGATCGGCGGGCAGATCCTTGCCGACGGGGAACGGCAGGGGCTGGATGCGTGCCTCGCGCCATTCGAAGAACTGCCCGCGGGAGAGCAGGCAGACGCGCTGGTCCGGAGTGGTGAAGACCGCCGGCGGATTCTCGATGGAGCGCCGCGCTTGCGGCACGTCGAAGAGCAACCGCGGTTCGTCGTTGCCCTGGGCGAAGCCCGGATAGAGGAAGAACAGGCCGCGGTCGGCCAGGAGCAGGTCGTCCCCGGCCAGGCCGATGGCAAGTTCCGGGGTGCGGCGTTGGCGCAACGACTGCGCCGGCGGCAGCGGCAAGGGCGGTAGTTCGGGCGTCAACGAGGCGAGGTCGCGGGAGCGATGCAGCCAGGCGTAGGGGCTTCCCGAACGGGTCATCCTGACCCAGGCGTGCAGGCCGTCCGCCGAACTGGCCCGGCAGAGCAACGCGCCCTGGGTTTCCTCCGCGCCATCGGGCAGGCGTTGCAGCCTGGGCCATTGGCGCAGGTCCAGCAGGTCGCGGCTGTCCTCGCCCGGCAGGCGGGCGATGGCCAGGCCGGGCGCCAGGTGCTCGGCGTGTTCGAGGCAGATGTAGGCCGAAGCCGGCGCCAGGCCGGCCGGCGCGGCGGCGGGGAGGGCCGCCCGGGCGCCCTCGGGGGCGTTTTCCTGGCGCAGCGTGCGGGCGTTGTGGCCCTGCGCTGCGAGCGCATCGAGGAGGCGCTGGCTGTGGGGGGCGCCGACCACGTACAGGTTCAGGCTGTCGTCTTCGTCCAGGCGTTCCACCAACGCCAGTCCGAGGGATTCCAGCTCCTGGCCGAGGGCTGGCAGGAAATCCTCGGGAAGGTCGTCGCGCAGGCGCTCCAGCAGCGTCTCCAGTGCGGCGGAGGCCAACTGCGGGAAGCGTCCGGCATAGTCTCGGCGGAGTACGCCGAGCACGTCGGGCAGGCGGATCTTCCAATCGAAGGTAACGGGCGTGTCCATGCGTGCGATCCGTTGCGAAGTGGGTTGCGCAACGGTATTCACTGGCTGTCGCCGTTGTAAAGCGGCGGGAGGGATATCAGGCGAAGTCGCCCCAGAGTTGCTGGGCCACCGCCAACGCTACCACCGGAGCGGTCTCGGTGCGCAGCACTCGCGGGCCGAGGCGCGCGGAGTGGAAACCGGCCGCCTGAGCCTGCTCCACCTCGGCATCGCTCAGGCCGCCTTCGGGACCCACCAGGAAGGCCAGGCGCGACGGCGGCGCATGG
The DNA here is from genome assembly GCF_001810205.1 of Pseudomonas sp. HMSC076A11. Classification (NCBI taxonomy): domain Bacteria; kingdom Pseudomonadati; phylum Pseudomonadota; class Gammaproteobacteria; order Pseudomonadales; family Pseudomonadaceae; genus Pseudomonas; species Pseudomonas sp. HMSC076A11. Next base: position 133,133 of record NZ_KV800269.1, read on the forward strand.
CTGACCAGGGGGGCGGCTACTGGGTGCAGGACCAGCCTGAGGTCATCGTCCCGCCCGCGCAGCCAGTCCTCCAGGGCCAGCGGCGAATGGATCAGCGGCAGGCTCGAACGGCCGCACTGCTCGCAGGCGCTGATCGCCACCTGGCGCCAGTGTTGCAGGCGCTTGTCGGCGCGCTCGTCCTTTAGGCGCACTTCGCAACGCTCGCTGACGATCGGGGTGATTTCCGCCACCCCCAGCTCGGTGGCCTTCTGGATCGCCCAGTCCATCCGCTCGCCGCGCGACAGGCCTTGCCCCAGGTGGATACGCAGGGGCGAGTCGGGCTGGCCGGCGAACTGCTCGCGGAGTTCGACGCGGACATTCTTCTTGCCGACCTCGACCAGCTCGCCGAGGTATTCCCGGCCGCTGCCGTCGAACAGTTGCACGGCGTCGCCCGTGGCGTGCCGCAGCACGCGGCCGATGTAGTGGGCCTGGGTCTCGGGCAGGTCGTGCTGGCCGAGGGCGAGGGGCTGGTCGACGAAGAAGCGGGACAGGCGCATGGCGATTCGAGGGTAGTGGCGACAGGCGCGCAGTTTACTGCCTGCCGCGGGGCGCTGGAACCGGCCCCCTCGGGACGAAGGGGCGGCGATGTTCAGCCCGGATCGCGGTGGTCCGGGTGGAAGTCGCTGACCGCCACGCTGACCGCGTCGCGGGTGGCGATGTCGATGCCTTCGCTGGCCACCTCGGCGAGGAAGTCGATCTGCTCCGGGGTAATCACGTAGGGCGGCAGGAAATACACCACGCTTCCCAGCGGGCGCAGCAGCGCGCCGCGCTCCAGGCCATGCTGGAAGACCTTCAGGCCGCGGCGCTCCTGCCAGGGGTAGGGCGTCCTGGACGCCTTGTCCTGGACCATTTCGATGGCCAGGACCATCCCGGTCTGGCGCACCTCGGCGACATGCGGGTGGTCGGCCAGGTGCGCGGTGGCCCTGGCCATGTGGGTGGACAGCGCGCGGTTGGCCTCGATCACCTTGTCTTCCTCGAAGATGTCCAGGGTCGCCAGGGCGGCGGCGCAGGCCAGCGGGTTGCCGGTATAGGTGTGCGAGTGGAGGAAGGCGCGCAGGGTCTGGTAGTCGTCGTAGAAGCCCCGGTAGACGGTCTCGCTGGTCAGCACCGCGGACATCGGCAGGTAGCCACCGGTGAGGGCTTTGGACAGACAGAGGAAATCCGGGGCGATGCCGGCCTGCTCGCAGGCGAACATCGTCCCGGTGCGGCCGAAGCCCACCGCGATTTCGTCGTGGATCAGGTGCACGCCATAGCGGTCGCAGGCTTCGCGCAGCAGCTTGAGGTAGACCGGGTGGTACATGCGCATGCCGCCGGCGCCCTGGATCAGCGGTTCGACGATGACCGCGGCGATCTCGTCGTGCCCTTCGGCCAGGGTGCGCTCCATGTGGGCGAACATGTTCCGCGAATGTTCTTCCCAGCACATGCCGTCCGGACGCAGGAAGCAGTCCGGGCTGGGCACCTTGATGGTGTCGAGCAGCAGCGACTTGTAGGTTTCGGTGAACAGCGCCACGTCGCCCACCGACATCGCCGCGATGGTTTCGCCGTGGTAGCTGTTGGTCAGGGTGACGAAGCGCTTCTTGCGCGGCCTGCCGCTATTGAGCCAGAAGTGGTAGCTCATCTTCAGCGCGACCTCGATGCCCGCCGAGCCGCTGTCGGCGTAGAACACCCGGTCGAGCCCCGGCGGGGTGATCTTCACCAGTCGCTCCGACAGCTCGATCACCGGCTGGTGGCTGAATCCGGCGAGGATCACGTGCTCCAACTGGTCGACCTGGTCCTTGATGCGCTGGTTGATGCGCGGGTTGGCGTGGCCGAACACATTGACCCACCAGGAACTGACCGCGTCGATGTAGCGCTTGCCTTCGAAATCCTCCAGCCAGACGCCTTCGCCGCGGCGGATCGGGATCACCGGCAGGCGTTCGTGGTCTTTCATCTGGGTACAGGGATGCCAGAGTACGTTCAGGTCGCGCTGCATCCAGTCGGCGTTAAGGCCCATGGGCTGTCTCCTCGGATCGATCGGCAAAGCCTATGCAATGGGGGTGAGATGAACAACCCGGCGGGTTGGGACACATCCGACAGCAGCCGCCGACGGACTCCTATGGTGGCCCAAACGGCTCTGGCGTATGCTGCGCGCCGTTGCGTCTTTGCTTTTTTCCTGGGGAGTCCGGTATGTCGTTAAGGTGGCTGCGCGCCGCGGCGTTTCTCATGTTGGGGGTGTTCAGCGCGGTGGCGCTGGGCAAGGATAAACAGCCTACGGCGATCGTCGTCGGCGCGGGCCTGGCAGGCCTGAGCGCGGCCTACGAATTGCAGAAGGACGGCTGGCAGGTCACGGTGCTCGAAGCGCGGCCGCAGGTGGGCGGGCGTTCCGGCCTGGCCACCAGCGAATGGGTCGGCAACCAGAAGGTCCAGCCCACGCTCAATGCCTACCTGGACACCTTCAAGCTGAAGCCGGTGCCGGCACCGGACTTCGTCCGCACCCCCAGCTACCTGATCGACGGCCTGTACTACAGCAGCAGCGATCTCGCGCTCAAGCAGCCGAACGTCGCCGCCGACCTCAAGCGCTTCGAGTCGACCCTGGACGATCTCTCGGCATCGATCTCCGACCCGCTCAACCCTGCCTCGAGCAATACCCTGTTCGCCCTCGACCAGATGAACGCCGCGCGCTGGCTGGACAAGCTGAACCTGTCGCCGACCGCGCGCCTGCTGGTCAACCAGCGTATCCGTTCGCGCTACGACGAACCGTCGCGCCTGTCGCTGCTCTACCTCGCCCAGCAGGGCCGCGCCTACCGTGGCGTCGACGACCGCGACCTGCGCGCGGCGCGCCTGCCCGGCGGCAGCCAGGTGCTGGCGGAAGCCTTCGTCAAGCAGATCAAGACGATCAAGACCAAATCCAAGGTGTCGAGCATCGTCCAGGCCAAGGACGGCGTCGCCGTCAAGGCCGGCAGCGAGACCTACAAGGCCGACTACGTGGTTCTCGCCGTGCCGCTGAAGGCGCTCGGCCAGATCCAGATGACCCCGTCCCTGAGCGGTACCCAGATGTCCGCGCTGAAGGGCACCAACTATGGCTGGCGCGACCAGATCCTGCTGAAGTTCAAGCGTCCGGTGTGGGACGACAAGTCGCGCCTCTCCGGCGAGATCTTCAGCGACCAGGGCCTGGGCATGATCTGGGTCGAGCCGGCGCTGAAAGGCGGCGCCAACGTGCTGATCAACCTGTCCGGCGACAACGCCCGCGTGCTGCAGGCTTTCGGCGACCGGCAGATGGTCGATCAGGTGCTGATCCGCATGAACAAGTTCTATCCGAAGATGCGCGGTGCCTTCGCCGGCTACGAAATTCGTCGCTACAGCGCCGATCCGGGTACCGGTGGTTCCTACCTGGCCTACGGTCCGGGCCAGGTGACGCGTTTCTGGCGGATCTGGGAACAGCCGCTGTCGCGGGTCGCCTTCGCCGGCGAGCACACCGATGCGCTGTACCCCGGCACCATCGAGGGCGCGCTGCGTAGCGGCAAGCGCGCGGCCAGCCAGGTGCGCGACCTGTATGCCGGCAAGACGCCGGTGATCGAGGGCGCGCCGATGGTGGCGAAGGCCGAGAAGGTGGCCGCACCGACGACCGGCGGCGAGAAGAAGAACCCGTTCGCCTGGTTCACCCGCCTGTTCGATTGATCCCCTTCGCCGGCGCCGGAAGCTCCGGCGCCTTGCGCTTCCCGGTTCGCAGCGCAATCCGGGGTTTTTTCTTAGCCTGCGAACCTATCTTGTGAATCGATGTTTCAAAGCAGAATTTTCTGCTTTAACTCGATGGATTTGCCGCTAGTCTTGAGGCTTCGCTTTTCAAGGAAGTTTTTCATGCAGTGGCGCAATACCTCATCCCGTTACGGCGTATTCAGCCTGTTCCTGCACTGGGGCAGCGCGCTGGTGGTCTTCGGCCTGTTCGGCCTGGGCCTGTGGATGCGCGAACTGAGCTATTACGACCCCTGGTACCACCCCGCGCCGGCCCTGCATAAAAGCATCGGCATCCTGCTGGCCATTGCCCTGCTGGTGCGGATCGTCTGGCGTTTCGTCAGCCCGCCGCCGCCGGCGCCGGCCAACCACGGTCCGCTCACGCGGGTAGCGAGCAAGCTTGGCCACCTCGCGCTGTACGGGCTGCTGCTGGCGGTGATCGTCGCGGGCTATCTGATTTCCACCGCCGACGGCGAACCGATCAGCGTGTTCGGCTGGTTCTCCGTGCCGGCAACCCTCAGCGGGCTGCCCGACCAGGCGGACGTCGCGGGTGAAATCCATCTCTACCTGGCCTGGGCGCTGGTGGTCTTCGCCGTCCTCCATGCCCTGGCCGCCCTCAAGCATCACTTCGTCGACCGCGACCCGACCCTAAAGCGCATGCTCGGTCGCTCGTCGAATGATCAACAACCACGTTAAGGAGAATGTCCATGCTGAAGAAGACCCTTGCCGCGCTGGCGCTCGGCTCCGCACTGTTCACCGCCGGCCAGGCAATGGCCGCGGACTACAAGATCGACAAGGAAGGCCAGCACGCCTTCATCGAGTTCCGCATCAAGCACCTGGGCTATAGCTGGCTGTACGGCCGCTTCAACGACTTCGACGGCAGCTTCACCTTCGACGAGAAGAACCCGTCGGCCGACAAGGTCAAGGTGACCATCAACACCAACAGCGTGGACACCAACCATGCCGAGCGTGACAAGCACCTGCGCAGCGGTGATTTCCTCAACGTCAGCAAGAACCCGACCGCTACCTTCGAATCCACCGAAGTGAAGGCCAACGGCGACAGCGCCGACATCACCGGCAACCTGACCCTGAACGGCGTGACCAAGCCGGTCACCATCAAGGCCAAGCTGATCGGCCAGGGCGACGACCCGTGGGGCGGCTACCGTGCCGGCTTCGAAGGCAGCGCCACCCTGAAGCTGAAAGACTTCGGCATCAAGATGGACCTCGGCCCGGCATCCCAGGAAGTCGAGCTGCTGCTCTCCGTCGAAGGCATTCGCCAGTAAGCGGATACCTGAAACGAAAAACGCCGGCGATCGCCGGCGTTTTTCATTGTGCTTCGAAAAGAATGTTCTTAAATATCCTCAAGCGGTTGCGCGGCCAGGCACTGGTCGAGGAGATGCACCAGGGTGGCCTGTTCCACCGGGGTGAGCGGGGCAAACAACTCGTCATGCACGCGTGACATGATGGCCTCCGCATGCTGGTGGATGGCCAGCCCCTCGTCGGTGAGGAAGAGCTGGAAGCTGCGCTGGTCGCTGGGGTTGCGCTCGCGGCGGACCAGGTTTCTTCCCTCCAGCTCGCGGATCTTCCGGGTGATCAGTGCCTTGTCGCGGCACATCTGGCGTCCCAGGTCCTGCAGGTTCAGCCCGCGTTGTTCGTCGATAAGCTTCAATACATGGACGTCGGGCGGGGTCAGGTCGAGTCGCTGGCAATCGAGCTCGCTCTGGATGCGCGTCCGCACATGCTGGAAGACCGCCATCAGCGCGGGCATCAGGTCGGGATTCACGGGGTAGTTCATTGGTTTGGCCGAGTAAACCTAATGTAAATGTGGTTGATCCAGTCAACTATTTTGCTTATTTTAGTTGACCTTATCAACCTTGTTTCAGGTTCTGAATATGGGCCATGGCGCCGGGTGGATAACCGGCCATCGAGCTAAAACGTTTCAGGTGTTTTCACGCGAGGCTTTCGGACGTTTACAAACACCTATGAATGTAAGTATTTTGCCTGCCTTCTTCGAGCCGGTGCAGCGCCTTCACGCTGCATCGGCCGCTTTCGCTCATGAGGACAACGCTATGCAACGAACGCCAGCCATGCGTGTACTGGTTCCGGCCCTGCTGGTCGCGATTTCGGCCCTTTCCGGGTGCGGAAAAAGCGAGGCGCCGCCGCCGGCGCAAACGCCGGAGGTCGGGATCGTGACCCTGGAAGTGCAGACGGTGACCCTGAATACCGAGCTGCCGGGCCGGACCAATGCGTTCCGCATCGCCGAGGTGCGTCCCCAGGTGAACGGCATCATCCTCAAGCGCCTGTTCAAGGAAGGCAGCGACGTCAAGGCCGGGCAGCAGCTCTACCAGATCGACCCCGCCACCTACGAGGCCGACTACCAGAGCGCCCAGGCCAACCTGGCTTCGACCCAGGAGCAGGCCCAGCGCTACAAGCTGCTGGTCGCCGACCAGGCCGTGAGCAAGCAGCAGTACGCCGACGCCAATGCCGCCTACCTGCAGTCCAAGGCGGCGGTGGAGCAGGCGCGGATCAACCTGCGCTACACCAAGGTGCTGTCGCCGATCTCCGGCCGCATCGGCCGTTCCGCGGTGACCGAAGGCGCCCTGGTGACCAACGGCCAGGCCAACGCGATGGCCACCGTGCAACAGCTCGACCCGATCTACGTCGACGTCACCCAGCCGTCCACCGCCCTGCTGCGCCTGCGCCGCGAACTGGCCAGCGGCCAGTTGGAGCGCGCCGGCGACAACGCGGCGAAGGTCTCCCTGAAGCTGGAGGACGGTAGCCAATACCCGCTGGAAGGTCGCCTCGAATTCTCCGAGGTTTCCGTCGACGAAGGCACCGGCTCGGTCACCATCCGCGCCGTGTTCCCCAACCCGAACAACGAGCTGCTGCCCGGCATGTTCGTTCACGCGCAGTTGCAGGAAGGCGTCAAGCAGAAGGCCATCCTCGCTCCGCAGCAAGGCGTGACCCGCGACCTCAAGGGCCAGGCTACCGCGCTGGTGGTGAACGCGCAGAACAAGGTCGAGCTGCGGGTGATCAAGGCCGACCGGGTGATCGGCGACAAGTGGCTGGTTACCGAAGGCCTGAACGCCGGCGACAAGATCATTACCGAAGGCCTGCAGTTCGTGCAGCCGGGTGTCGAGGTGAAGACCGTGCCGGCGAAGAATGTCGCGTCCGCGCAGAAGGCCGACGCCGCTCCGGCGAAAACCGACAGCAAGGGCTGATCAAGGGGATTCGTAATGTCGAAGTTTTTCATTGATAGGCCCATTTTCGCGTGGGTGATCGCCTTGGTGATCATGCTCGCGGGCGGCCTGTCGATCCTCAGTCTGCCGGTCAACCAGTACCCGGCCATCGCCCCGCCGGCCATCGCCGTGCAGGTGAGCTACCCGGGCGCCTCGGCCGAGACGGTGCAGGACACCGTGGTCCAGGTGATCGAGCAGCAGATGAACGGGATCGACAATCTGCGCTACATCTCCTCGGAGAGTAACTCCGACGGCAGCATGACCATCACCGTGACCTTCGAACAGGGCACCGACCCCGACATCGCCCAGGTCCAGGTGCAGAACAAGCTGCAACTGGCCACCCCGCTACTGCCGCAGGAAGTGCAGCGCCAGGGGATCCGGGTGACCAAGGCGGTGAAGAACTTCCTCATGGTGGTCGGTGTGGTTTCCACCGACGGCAGCATGACCAAGGAAGACCTGTCGAACTACATCGTTTCCAACATCCAGGACCCGCTCTCGCGGACCAAGGGCGTCGGTGACTTCCAGGTGTTCGGCTCGCAGTACTCGATGCGCATCTGGCTCGACCCGGCCAAGCTGAACAGCTACCAGCTGACCCCCGGCGACGTGAGCAGCGCGATCCAGGCGCAGAACGTGCAGATTTCCTCCGGCCAGCTCGGCGGCTTGCCGGCGGTCAAGGGCCAGCAGCTCAACGCCACCATCATCGGCAAGACCCGCCTGCAGACCGCGGAGCAATTCGAGAACATCCTGCTCAAGGTCAATCCCGACGGTTCCCAGGTGCGCCTGAAGGACGTCGCCGATGTAGGCCTGGGCGGCCAGGACTACAGCATCAACGCGCAGTTCAACGGCAGCCCGGCGTCCGGTATCGCGATCAAGCTGGCCACCGGCGCCAACGCGCTGGATACCGCCAAGGCGATCCGCCAGACCATCGCCAACCTGGAACCGTTCATGCCGCAGGGCATGAAGGTGGTCTACCCGTACGACACCACCCCGGTGGTCTCGGCCTCGATCCATGAGGTAGTGAAGACCCTCGGCGAGGCGATCCTCCTCGTGTTCCTGGTGATGTACCTGTTCCTGCAGAACTTCCGCGCCACGCTGATCCCGACCATCGCCGTACCGGTGGTGCTGCTGGGGACCTTCGGCGTGCTCGCCGCGTTCGGCTTCTCGATCAACACCCTGACCATGTTCGGCATGGTGCTGGCCATCGGCTTGCTGGTGGACGACGCCATCGTGGTGGTGGAGAACGTCGAGCGGGTGATGGCCGAGGAAGGCCTGTCGCCAAGGGAGGCGGCGCGCAAGTCCATGGGCCAGATCCAGGGCGCGCTGGTCGGTATCGCCATGGTGCTCTCGGCGGTATTCCTGCCGATGGCGTTCTTCGGCGGCTCCACCGGGGTGATCTACCGGCAGTTCTCCATCACCATCGTGTCGGCCATGGCCCTCTCGGTGATCGTGGCGCTGATCCTCACCCCGGCGCTCTGCGCGACCATGCTCAAGCCGATCGAGAAAGGCGACCATGGCGAGCACAAGGGCGGCTTCTTCGGCTGGTTCAACCGGATGTTCCTTTCCACCACCCACGGCTACGAGCGGGGCGTGGCGTCGATCCTCAAGCATCGCGCGCCGTACCTGCTGATCTACGTGGTGATCGTGGCCGGGATGATCTGGATGTTCACCCGCATTCCCACCGCGTTCCTCCCCGACGAGGACCAGGGCGTACTGTTCGCCCAGGTACAGACCCCGCCGGGCTCCAGTGCCGAGCGTACCCAGGTGGTGGTGGACTCGATGCGCGAATACCTGCTGGAGAAGGAAAGCTCTTCGGTCAGCTCGGTGTTCACCGTGACCGGCTTCAACTTCGCCGGCCGCGGCCAGAGTTCGGGCATGGCGTTCATCATGCTCAAGCCCTGGGAAGAGCGTCCCGGTGGCGAGAACAGCGTGTTCGAACTGGCCAAGCGCGCGCAGATGCACTTCTTCAGCTTCAAGGACGCGATGGTGTTCGCCTTCGCGCCGCCGTCGGTACTGGAACTGGGTAACGCCACCGGCTTCGACCTGTTCCTCCAGGACCAGGCGGGCGTCGGCCACGAAGTCCTGCTCCAGGCGCGCAACAAGTTCCTCATGCTCGCCGCGCAGAACCCGGCGCTGCAACGCGTGCGCCCCAACGGCATGAGCGACGAACCGCAGTACAAGCTGGAGATCGACGACGAGAAGGCCAGCGCCCTCGGCGTGTCCCTTGCCGACATCAACAGCACCGTGTCCATCGCCTGGGGTTCCAGCTACGTCAACGACTTCATCGACCGTGGCCGGGTCAAGCGGGTCTACCTGCAGGGCAGGCCGGACGCGCGGATGAACCCGGACGACCTGAGCAAGTGGTACGTGCGCAACGACAAGGGCGAGATGGTGCCGTTCAACGCCTTCGCCACCGGCAAGTGGGAATACGGTTCGCCGAAGCTGGAGCGCTACAATGGCGTGCCGGCGATGGAGATCCTCGGCGAGCCGGCGCCCGGCCTGAGTTCCGGTGACGCCATGGCGGCGGTCGAGGAGATCGTCAAGCAATTGCCGAAAGGCGTTGGCTACTCCTGGACCGGCCTGTCCTACGAGGAGCGCTTGTCCGGCTCGCAGGCGCCGGCGCTGTATGCGCTGTCGCTGCTGGTGGTGTTCCTCTGCCTGGCGGCCCTGTACGAAAGCTGGTCGATTCCGTTCTCGGTGATGCTGGTGGTGCCGTTGGGCGTGATCGGCGCGCTGCTGGCGACGTCCATGCGCGGCCTGTCCAACGACGTGTTCTTCCAGGTGGGCCTGTTGACGACCATCGGCCTGTCGGCGAAGAACGCCATTCTCATCGTGGAGTTCGCCAAGGAGCTGCACGAGCAGGGCAAGGGCATCGTCGAGGCGGCCATCGAAGCCTGCCGCATGCGTCTGCGGCCGATCGTGATGACCTCCCTGGCGTTCATCCTCGGCGTGGTCCCGCTGGCGATCTCCACCGGCGCCGGCTCGGGCAGCCAGCATGCGATCGGTACCGGCGTGATCGGCGGCATGGTCACTGCGACCGTCCTGGCGATCTTCTGGGTACCGCTGTTCTACGTGGCGGTCAGCACGCTGTTCAAGGACGAGGCGTCCAAGCAGCAAGCGTCCGTCGAAAAGGGGCAATGATATGAAACGGTCCTTCCTTTCCCTGGCGGTAGCCGCTGTCGTTCTGTCCGGCTGCTCGCTGATCCCCGACTACCAGCGCCCCGAGGCGCCGGTAGCCGCGGCCTACCCGCAAGGGCAGGCCTACGGGCAGAACACCGGCGCGGCGGCCGTTCCGGCCGCCGACATCGGCTGGCGCGAGTTCTTCCGCGACCCGCAGTTGCAGCAACTGATCGGCGTGGCGCTGGAAAACAACCGCGACCTGCGGGTCGCCGCGCTGAACGTCGAGGCCTTCCGGGCGCAGTACCGCATCCAGCGGGCCGACCTGTTCCCGCGGATCGGCGTGGACGGTAGCGGCACCCGCCAGCGTTTGCCGGGCGACCTGTCGACCACCGGCAGTCCGGCGATTTCCAGCCAGTACGGGGTGACCCTGGGCACTACCGCCTGGGAACTCGATCTCTTCGGCCGCCTGCGCAGCCTGCGCGACCAGGCCCTGGAGCAGTACCTGGCGACCGAACAGGCGCAGCGCAGCGCGCAGACCACCCTGGTGGCCAGCGTGGCGACCGCCTACCTGACGCTGAAGGCCGACCAGGCGCAGTTGCAGCTGACCAAGGACACCTTGGGCACCTACCAGAAGAGTTTCGACCTGACCCAGCGCAGCTACGACGTCGGCGTCGCCTCCGCGCTCGACCTGCGCCAGGCGCAGACCGCCGTGGAAGGCGCCCGCGCGACCCTGGCGCAGTACACCCGCCTGGTAGCCCAGGACCAGAATGCACTGGTCCTGCTGCTGGGTTCCGGGATCCCGGCGAACCTGCCGCAAGGCCTGGGCCTGGACCAGACCCTGCTGACCGAAGTGCCGGCGGGTCTGCCGTCGGACCTGCTGCAACGGCGCCCGGACATCCTCGAGGCCGAGCACCAGCTCATGGCTGCCAACGCCAGCATCGGCGCCGCGCGCGCGGCGTTCTTCCCGAGCATCAGCCTGACCGCCAACGCCGGCACCATGAGCCGCCAACTGTCCGGCCTGTTCGACGCCGGTTCGGGTTCCTGGTTGTTCCAGCCGTCGATCAACCTGCCGATCTTCACCGCCGGCAGCCTGCGTGCCAGCCTGGACTACGCGAAGATCCAGAAGGACATCAACGTCGCGCAGTACGAGAAGGCGATCCAGACGGCGTTCCAGGAAGTCGCCGACGGCCTGGCCGCGCGCGGTACCTTCACCGAGCAGTTGCAGGCGCAGCGCGATCTGGTCAAGGCCAGCGACGAGTACTACCAGCTCGCCGACAAGCGCTATCGCACGGGGGTGGACAACTACCTGACCCTGCTCGACGCGCAACGCTCGCTGTTCACCGCGCAGCAGCAACTGATCACCGACCGCCTCAATCAGCTGACCAGCGAGGTCAACCTGTACAAGGCCCTTGGCGGCGGCTGGAACCAGCAGACCGTGACCCAGCAGCAGACCGCGAAGAAGGAAGATCCCCAGGCTTGATCGCCTTCCGCGCCATGCAAGAACGCCGACCCTAGGGTCGGCGTTTTTTTATCCTCGCGGAAGTCGGCGGGTCCGCGTCACGGACCCGCTCGGCCTTAGCGGTTGCGGGTCAGCAGTGCGGGGCGCTCGCCCTTGCGCCGCGGTTCCAGCTCGTCGAGCTGCTCGGCGGTGGGGAAGCGATCCATGCGCACCAGGTCGCGCTTGTTGATCACCACCGGCTGGCGGCTCGGCTGCTTGCCGGTGCCATACTCGGACGGCTCGCGCAGCGGCGCGTCGCTCATCCGCGAGGCATTCTCGCGACCCTGGCCGCGCGGCTTGCCGGCGCGCGGTTTCTTCGCCTTGCCCTGGCCGGCACCCTGACCGCGAGCGCCGCCTTGAGCGGCGCCCTGGCTCTTGCCGCGAGCTTGGCCCTGGCCACGACCCTGCTGGCCGGTGCCGCCCTGGGGTTTCTGCTGGCCACCGCGGCGTCCGCGTCCCTTGTTTTCCTGGCCCTGGTAGGGGCTGACGTAGTCGGCGCGGTTGCCGAAATTGTCGAAGTCGTCGTCGAGGAACTCTTCCGGATCGCGATTACCGTCGACTTCCGGCGGCCGATTGGGCTTGGCCGGACGCGCTTCGCGGCTCTGCCGCGGCTGCTGCGCTTGGCCGGCCTCGCGGTTTTCCTTGTTCTTGCCACCGCGACGGCGGCGCTTTCCAGCCGGCTTCTCGGTACCGTCCTGGGCCGCAGCGACATTGCTGTCGGGGTTGCTCGCCTGGGCGTCTTTCGGCTTGCGCTCGCGGCTGCTGCGCCGTTCCTTGTCGCGGCGCGGCTGCTTCTGCGGCGCTTCGCGGGGCTCCGGCTGGGCCACCTCGGGCAGCACGGCCTCGGGGTCGAAACCCTGGGCATCGCCATCGGGAATACGCTGTCTGGTCATCTTCTCGATGGCCTTGAGCAGCTTCTCTTCGTCCGGCGCCACCAGCGAGATCGCCTCGCCGCTGCGTCCGGCTCGGCCGGTACGGCCGATGCGGTGGACGTAGTCTTCCTCGACGTTGGGCAGCTCGTAGTTGACCACATGGGGCAACTGGTCGATATCCAGGCCGCGGGCGGCGATGTCGGTCGCCACCAGGATGCGCACGTCGTTGGCCTTGAAGTCGGCCAGCGCCTTGGTCCGCGCGTTCTGGCTCTTGTTGCCATGGATCGCGGCGGCCGGCAGGCCGTGCTTGGTCAGGTACTCGGCGAGACGGTTGGCGCCGTGCTTGGTACGGGTGAAGACCAGCACCTGTTCCCAGGCGCCGACGGTCACCAGGTGCGCCAGCAGGGCGCGCTTCTGCGGCGCCGGCAGGCGGAACACGCGTTGCTCGATGCGCTCGACCGTGGTGTTCGGCGGCGTTACCTCGATGCGTTCCGGGTTGTGCAGGAGCTTGTTGGCGAGGTCGACGATGTCTTTCGAGAAGGTAGCCGAGAACAGCAGGTTCTGGCGCTTGGGCGGCAGCTTGGCGAGAACCTTCTTCACATCGTGGATGAAGCCCATGTCGAGCATGCGGTCGGCTTCGTCGAGGACGAGGATTTCCACGTGGGACAGGTCGACCTTGTTCTGCCCGGCCAGGTCGAGCAGGCGGCCGGGGCAGGCGACGAGTACGTCGACGCCCTTGGCCAGGGCCTGGATCTGCGGGTTCATGCCAACGCCGCCGAAGATGCAGGTGCTGTTCAGCGGCAGGTCGCGGGCGTAGACCTTGAAGCTGTCATGCACCTGGGCGGCCAGCTCACGGGTCGGGGTCAGTACCAGCACGCGCGCCTGGCGCGGGCCGTGGCGGTGTTCGCGGTCGGGATGACCGGCGGGGAACAGGCGCTCCAGTACCGGCAGGGCGAAACCACCGGTCTTGCCGGTGCCGGTCTGTGCCGCAACCATCAGGTCGCGACCTTGCAACACGGCGGGAATCGCCCGCTGTTGCACGGGAGTGGGCTGGCTGTAGCCCGCAGCCTCCACAGCGCGGGCAAGCGCCTCGGAGAGTCCGAGGGAAGAAAAGGACATGCGGGTTTTCCTATATGGGCCGGGGCGAGGCCGGCTGCTGTGAAATCACCAAGTTCTGCGAACTCCTGTCTACCTTCGGGCCCTGTCGGCCAGGGCGGAAGGTCTGGCCGCGGCGCTGCGTATGCGCTCGGTGGCCGGTGTCGAACGGGTGCCCTCGCGGGCATGGCCGCGCACCTGGTCGGGGGCGCTGGCCGGTTCGCTCCCGGCCCTGGGTGGGGGGGCCGGGGGCAGCGTCAACGGAGGGCTGCGGTCAGAGCAGGTCACGCTGGCGCAAATGCTGGCGGATCTCGTTGGCCCGGGAGCCAAGGAGGTTGCGCAGCAAGCTGTGATTCAGCCAATCCTCGATTTGTTCCGCAATCGGTTCCTGCGGATAGCGTTCGATGGCATTGGTCGCGGCTTTCTCCCACCAGACGGGGCCGCAGGCCCGGTCGAACTCGTTACTGTATTCGTGGCAACCGTAGAGCAGTTCGATACTGAACTGGCGCATCGGAGCCGGCAACGGCAGGGTTCCCAGCTTGTACAGCAGACGCTTGGCACGCGGTGGGCGTGGCAGTCGATCGGTCACCTTGAGGGTGTCGTCGAGGGCTGCAGCGCTGAGAAGGGAGGAACCGTGCTTGCACAACCAGGCCTGGATCTTCGCGCGGAACAGCTGTTTCCGGCTCCAGTAATGGTGGATCAGGTCGGTACAACCCACCAGCTCCAGCCGCTTGTGGGCGGCGACGGCCAGGACGAATTCTTCAAGAGTATAGGCACCGTTGGCAATTGGATAGAGTTCATCCATTAATTCCAACGAACGGTCGAGTATTTTCGCCTCTTCCCGAGGCAGGCCGATGACGCCGGAGTTGAGCTGGTGCATCTCGTCGTCGGCCCAGCCGCGCTCGAACAGGTAGGGCGAGAGGTCGCGGTAGAGCGGGAAGTTACGGTGTTCGCCATAGCGCGCGCCGATCGCGTTGCACAGCAGGCTGCCGGGCTGGATGCGGTCGAACAGGCGCAGGGGCGAACTGTGGAAGAAGGTATCGGTGTCGATCAGCAATGCCTGGTCGGCGTCTTCCAGGGCGTCGCGCAGGGCCACGTGCTTGGCGCGGAAGTGATAGCCGTGCGGTTGGCACCAGGCGACCAGCTCCTCGGCCGTCACTTCGCGGACCTGCACCGGCAGGCCGGCGTAGGGACTGGGGTCGTCGGTATAGACCCTGACCGTCAGGCCATGCGCCGCCCCGTCGCGGAGGTGGGCGAAGGCGCTGGCGATGCTGAACAGGGCTTCCTGGTGGTAGGTCTGTCGCCCGTAGACCAGGTAGATCAGATGCTTGCGTGAGTTGGCCATGTCTGTCGTGGATCGCGTGAGAGGCTTCCCTGCCGGTATACGCTGCCGGGCCGAACCGCGTAGGCGGTATCAGCGTGGCAGCTGGAGATTCTTCCAGATCGCCAGGCTCGGATCGGCCTGGTTCAAAGTATAGAAATGCAGTCCCGGTGCGCCGCCCTCCAGCAGGCGTTCGCACATCTCGCTGATGACCTGCTCGCCGAAGGCCTGGATGCTGCGGCTGTCGTCGCCGTAGGCTTCCAGTTGCTTGCGGATCCAGCGCGGCAGTTCGGCGCCGCAGGCGTCGGAGAAGCGCGCCAGCTTGGAGTAGTTGGTGATCGGCATGATGCCGGGGACCACCGGGATGTCCACGCCGAGCTTGGCGACCCGCTCGACGAAGTAGAAATAGGCATCGGCGTTGAAGAAGTACTGGGTGATGGCGCTGCTGGCGCCGGCCTTCACCTTGCGCACGAAGTTCGCCAGGTCATCCTCGAAGCTGCGCGCCTGGGGGTGGACCTCCGGATAGGCGGCGACCTCGATGTGGAAGTGGTCGCCGGTCTCGGTGCGGATGAAGTCCACCAGTTCGTTGGCGTAGCGCAGTTCGCCGCTGGCCATGCCCATGCCCGACGGCAGGTCGCCGCGCAGGGCGACGATGCGGCGGATGCCGGCCTCGCGCTAGCGGCCGAGCAGTTCGCGCAACTCGGCTTTCGAGTCGCCGACACAGGACAGGTGGGGCGCGGTCGGCACCTTCACCTCGCCGTCCAGTTGCAGCACGGTACTCAACGTGCGGTCGCGGGTGGATCCGCCGGCGCCGTAGGTGCAGGAGAAGAAGTCGGGCTTGTAGCCCGCCAGGTTGCGGGCGGTGGCCAACAGCTTTTCATGGCCGGCCTCGGTCTTCGCCGGGAAGAACTCGAAGCTGAAACGGCGTTCGCTCTGACTCATGATCGGTTCCTTGGACGCGACCACGGCCGCGCCTCTTCTTGTTGATTCCGACTAGCGCCGGGTACTTCAGTAGTACTGGCGGTAGTGCTCGATTTTTTCCCGCAGGCGTCGGGCCGTCGCGGCGTGGGCATGGCCGAGGCGAGCGAGGATCAGCTGCGACTCCTGGTGGTAGTTCGCGATCTTGTCCTGGTTCCAGGTCTGCGGCGGTGGCTGCAGGTTGGTGATGCGGTCGCACAGCTTGACCAGGGCGTACTGCGCCGGGCCCTCGGCAAGCGCCTGGAGATAGTCGTCGAGGGAACGCTTGGGGCCGTCGCCGACGCGCTTGCTCAGGGCCTGCACGCCGGCACAGACGAACTCGCCGAACTGTTGCCGCAGCTCCTCGGGTGAGGTCACCGTGTCTTCCAGGGTGTCGTGCAGGACCGCGATCTGCAGGGTTTCCCCGAGCCGTTCGATGGCACCGTCGCGATCGGCGGCCAGCAGCTCGTTGGCGACCATGCCCAGGTGCACCAGATAAGGCAGCGGCGAGCCGCTGAGGGTCTGGTTGCGGTGGGCGCGGGCGGCGAACAGCCAGGCCTGGTTGTAGCGATCGGCGAGGTGCGTGGACATCGTGGGAGCGCTCATGCGAACGGGGCAGGCGCATGGCGCCTGCCCCGTGGTCCGCTTAGTAGCGATAGGTGTCCGGCTTGAACGGGCCTTCCACGCTCACGCCGATGTACTCGGCCTGTTTCGGGGTCAGCTGGGTGACCACGCCGCCGAAGCCCTTGACCATCTCCAGGGCCACTTCCTCGTCGAGCTTCTTCGGCAGCACTTCGACGCTCAGGCGCTTGGCCTTCTCGGCGGCCGGCAGGTCGGCGTACTTCTGCTCGAACAGGTGGATCTGCGCCAGCACCTGGTTGGCGAAGGAACCGTCCATGATCCGGCTCGGATGGCCGGTTGCGTTGCCCAGGTTGACCAGGCGGCCCTCAGCGAGAAGGATCAGGTAGTCGTCGTTGTGCGCGTCGAAACCATCCTTGCCGGTGCGGTGGATCTTGTGCACCTGCGGCTTGACCTCTTCCCAGGCCCAGTTCTTGCGCATGAAGGCGGTGTCGATCTCGTTGTCGAAGTGGCCGATGTTGCAGACCACCGCGCGTTTCTTCAGCGCCTTGAGCATGTTGGCGTCGCAGACGTTGACGTTGCCGGTGGTGGTGACGATCAGGTCGATCTTGCCCAGCAGCGCGGCGTCGATGCTGGCCTCGGTTCCGTCGTTGATGCCGTTCTTGTACGGCGAGACGACTTCGAAGCCGTCCATGCAGGCCTGCATGGCGCAGATCGGGTCGACTTCCGCGACCTTGACGATCATGCCTTCCTGGCGCAGCGACTGCGAGGAGCCCTTGCCCACGTCGCCGTAGCCGATCACCAGGGCCTGCTTGCCCGACAGCAGGTGGTCGGTGCCGCGCTTGATGGCGTCGTTGAGGCTATGGCGGCAGCCGTACTTGTTGTCGTTCTTGCTCTTGGTCACCGAGTCGTTGACGTTGATCGCCGGGACTTTCAGGGTGCCGTTCTTGAGCATGTCGAGCAGGCGGTGGACCCCGGTGGTGGTCTCTTCGGTGATGCCGTGGATGCGCTCGAGCATCTGCGGGTATTTCTTGTGCAGGATCTCGGTCAGGTCACCGCCGTCGTCCAGCACCATGTTGGCGTCCCACGGCTGGCCGTCCTTGAGGATGGTCTGCTCGATGCACCATTCGTACTCTTCCTCGGTCTCGCCCTTCCAGGCGAACACCGGGATGCCGGCTGCGGCGATGGCGGCGGCGGCCTGGTCCTGGGTGGAGAAGATGTTGCAGCTCGACCAGCGGACTTCGGCGCCCAGCGCGACCAGGGTCTCGATCAGCACGCCGGTCTGGATGGTCATGTGGATGCAACCGAGGATCTTCGCGCCTTTCAGCGGCTGCTGGCCGGCATACTTGCGGCGCAGGCCCATCAGTGCGGGCATTTCCGATTCGGCGATGATCAGCTCGCGGCGGCCCCAGGCGGCCAGGGTGATGTCGGCGACCTTGTAGTCGGTGAAACCGGCGGGCGTCATGACAGCGCTCATGCGTAACTCTCCATTCGTTGTCTGCGAATGGGCGCCGTTGGTGCGTTGACAGACCGGCGAGGCCGGCCTGAGAGCGCGCTCCGTTCGAGCCTGACAGGCCTAGGCCTGCTGCAGCGCCCCTCGAACGGAAGGCGGGAGCGACCCGAAGGGCCGCCTGAGCGGGCGATTATAGCGGCGCCACATGAAACTCCCAAGTCACCCCTGATACGCCGCTCGTCGCCGTGCGTCGTGTCCTCGGGCTGCGGCGATGCACCGCAGCGCAGAAGCGCGGGGAATTTGCGGGTCAGGATGCTAGAGTGCGCGGTCATGAGAATCGCTCCCAACTCCCGCTCGCCGCTGCTGCAGTGGCTGAGCTTCGCCCTCTGTGCCTGCGTGCTGGTCAACGCGCTGGCTTGCGGCGTCCTGCACCTGCAGGCGCTGGGAGTGGGCAGCGACAAGGGGCAGAAGGCCAGCGTCGGGCTGTTCTGCGTCGCCGGTGCCAGCCAATGGCTATCCCTGGATCCCGACGACGGGTCCGCCGGCGATCCGGCACCGGTCAATCCCCAGTTGCCGATGAGCTGCCCGATGTGCAGCGCCCTGGTGCTGTTCGTCGCGCTCGGGGTGATCTGGTCCTGGCGCTTGCAACGGCGACGCCAGGCGCGTTTCCGCCCGCCCGCCACGCGCGAGCCGGTGCCGCCCCGGTACGTCTGGCCGCCGGCCAACCCGCGCGCTTCCCCCGCCTGATCCTGAACGCCCGCCGCGCCGGGCATTTGCATCCGTCGCCCGTCCTGCCTCGTCCGCGCAGCGCTCGCCGCTGTCCATCCGGGCGAGGCGGGCGTGCCCACCATGCCTTGCTTCAGGATCGCTCGATGAAAAAGCACTCCACGGCCCGCCGCGTCCTCGCGCTGGGTCTCAACCTCACCCTGGCCGGCGTTCCGGCCTGGCTCTGGGCCGATGAGGAACCCACCGAACTGCCCGCCCTCACCGTCAGTGCCGGCGCCGCCGGGGAAACCCCGCCGGCCCTCGATCTCGACGACAGCGCCGGCGGCGGCTCGCGCCTGGGCCTGAGCCTGCGCGAGACTCCCGGCTCGGTAAGCGTGGCCAACCGTGCCAGCTTCGAGCGGCGCGGCCTGCGCAGCACCCAGGACATCGCCAACAGCCTGCCCGGCGTGAACGCCTCGGCGCCGCCCGGCTTCGGCGGCTTCGTCACCTACCGCGGCTTCAGCTCGAACCAGGTCAACCAGTTGTTCAACGGCATTCCGGTGCAATACAGCAGCGCCATGCGTCCGCTGGACGACTGGATCGTCGACCGCGTCGAGCTGGTCGGCGGTCCGTCCTCCTTCCTCAACGGCGCCGGTGCCGTCGGCGGCTCGCTGGACTACATCAGCAAGCTCGCCGACCGCTACGGCGATTTCATGGAAGGCCGGGTGCGCTATGGCAGCTACGACGATTCGGAAGTCACCTTCGGCTTCAACCAGGCCCTGGGCATCGGCCCCGAGCCGAAGCACTTCGTGCGCCTGGACGTCAGCCGCAGCGGCGGCAACGGCTACGTCGACCGCAATTCGCGCGAATCGTGGAACGTCGCTTTCTCCCTGCTCAGCGACCTGACCCCGGACCTTTCCCACACCCTGGCCCTGGAGTACCAGGACGAGCAGGAAGACAGCCCCTACTGGGGCACGCCGGTGCTCAATCCCTACGCCGGCGAGCTGAAGATCGACAAGAGCCGTCGCCGCGAGAACTACAACGTCGCCGATGGCCGCTACGAACAGCGCGTGCGCTGGCTGCGCTCGATCCTCGAATACCGGGTCAGCGACAGCACGCGCTGGCGCAACACCTTCTACCACTACGACGCCGAGCGCGATTACCGCAACCTCGAGACCTACCGCTACAACGCCGACAACAGCGGGGTGGTGCGCTCCAACGCATTCCTCCAGCGCCACGACCAGCAGCTCAACGGCAACCGCTTCGAGCTACAGCACAGCCAGCCGCTGTTCGGACTGGCCAGCGACTGGGCGCTGGGCTTCGACTACAGCATCAACAAGCAGACGCGCTTCCCGAGTACCGCCTCCGGGCCGTTCGGTACGGTCGATCCGGCCAGTTTCGAGCCGGGCCACTTCTACGACCTGCCGGGCATGCGTCCCGGCCACCGGAAGGACCGCAGCAACGAGGTGCGCACCAGCGCGTTGTTCGCCGAGAACCGCCTGGGCCTGACCGACGAGCTGTCGCTGGTCACCGGGCTGCGCTACGACCACCTCGACCTCGACGTGCGCAACCATCGGACGGTGACCGCCAGCGATCCTGCACACTTCGAACGGCGCTGGGACGTGCTCACCGGGCGCGCCGGGCTGGTCTACCAGTTCACTCCGCACGCCAACGTCTACCTGCAATACAGTACCGCCGCCGACCCGCCGGGCGGGGTGCTGACCAGCGCCAGCTTCGGCCAGGTCCGCGACTACGACCTGTCCACCGGCGACCAGTGGGAGCTGGGCAGCAAGTTCGATTTCCTCGAGGGTCGCGGCAGCGCCACCCTGGCCGCCTACCGCATCGTCCGCCGGGACTTCTCGGTGGCCGACCCGAACAACCCCAACCTCAGCGTGCCGGTGGGCCAGCAGACCTCCAGGGGCATCGAGGCCGCCGCCTCCCTGCGGATCACCCCGAAGCTTCTGGCCGAGGGCAATTTCGCCTGGGTCGACGCGCAGTACGACGAGTTCACCGAGAACGTCGGCGGCGTCGCTGTCTCGCGCAAGGGCAAGACGCCGCCGAACGTGCCGGAGCGGGTCGGCAACCTGTGGCTGACCTACGACTTCGACCCGGCCTGGCAGGGCGGGGTGGACGCGCGCTACGTATCCTCGGTGTACGCCAACAACGCCAACACCTGGCACGCGTCGTCCTATACGGTCTACGGGACTTTCCTCAGCTACCGGCTGGACGAGCGCACGCGGATCACCGGGCGCGTGCGCAACCTCACCGACGAGGTCTACGCGCGCTTCGTGCAGAGCACGCCGCTGTACTACGTCGGCGACCCGCGCACCTTCGAGCTGAGCGTGCAGACGCGCTTCTGAGGAGTCGTCGATGAAACGCTACCTGTACCTGTGGCACCGCTGGCTGGGCATCGGCTGCTGCCTGCTGATGGTGCTCTGGTTCGTCTCCGGCATGGTCATGCTGTATGTCGGCTATCCCAAGCTGACTCCGCTGGAACGCCTGGCCCACCTGCCCGAGCTGGACGGCTGCGAGGCCTGCGTACCGCTGCGGACGGCCCTCGCCGGCGGCGACGGAAAGACCCCGCGGAGCATCCGGCTGGCCAGCGTAGGAGGCCTGCCGACCTACCTGCTGGACGATGCCGACGGACGCACGCGTGCGCTGGCGGCGCGCGACGGCCGACCGCTGGCGGTGGACGCGGACAGGGTGCTGGCTTCGGCCCGTGCTTTCAGCGGCGAAGTACCGATGCAGTTGCAAGGGCGGATCGAGGAAGACGCCTGGACCCATACCCGCAACCTCGATCCGCACCGGCCGCTATGGCGGGTGCAGACCGCGGACGAGCAGGGCCGGCTGCTCTACCTGTCCTCGCAGACCGGCGAGGTGGTACGCGACGCCAGCCGCCGGGAGCGTGCCTGGAACTGGCTCGGCGCCTGGCTGCACTGGCTCTATCCGCTGCGCGGCGGCTGGTTCGACGGGCAGTGGGCGAACCTGGTGATCGGCCTGTCGCTGCTGGCGACCCTGGCGACCGTCCTCGGCATCCTCGTCGGCCTGCTCCGCTGGCGCTTCCGCAAGCCTTATCGCAGCGGCTCGCGCTCGCCCTATGCGGGCGGTTTCCAGCGCTGGCACCACCTCGCCGGCCTGCTCTTCGGCGCGCTGGTGCTGAGCTGGATCTTCAGCGGGCTGATGTCGATGAATCCGTGGAACCTGTTCGGCCGCGGTACGCCGCTCGACCTCGCGGCCTACCAGGGCGGTAGCTGGGACCGGGCGCTGCCCGCCGGACTGGAGGCGGACGCTGTCCTGCGGCGCTTGCGTGCCGCCGGGTTGCGGGTGCGCGAGCTGGAGTGGCGGGCGCTCGACGGCGAGCCCTATGCGCTCGGGCGCAGCGCCAGCGGCAACAGCCTGCTGCTGACGGCGGATGGCGAAATCCTCCGCGAGCTACCCGCGGATCGCCTGCTGGCGGCGGCTCGCGCGCTGCTGCCGGGCGTGCCGATGCAGGCCGAACGGTTGGAACGCTACGACTTCTATTACTACCCGCGCGAAGAACACAGCATGATGGGCTACCTGGAGCGGCGCCTGCCGGTCTGGCGCCTGCGTTTCGACGATCCCCGGCATACCTGGGTGCACCTGGATCCCTACAGCGGTGCGGTGGTTGGCGTGCTCGACGACGGTCGGCGCGGCAGCCGCTGGCTGTTTTCCCTGTTGCATAGCTGGGACTGGCTGCCGCTGCTGACCCGGCGTCCGCTGTGGGACCTGTGGATGCTCGGTTTCAGCCTCGGCGGCCTGGTGGTCTGCGCCAGCGGCTGCTGGATCGGCTGGCGTCGCCTGCGCGGCCGCCGTCCGAAGCGTCGCTGAGAGGGGCTACCTGGCAAGACTGGGCGTCGCCGCACGCCCGGATTTGCTGGTAGCCTTGGTTGAATTCGCAGTAATGGATCGCACATGGGCACACACAAGATCGAGATCCGCCGCCGCAACGTCGAGAAGATTCTCCTGGCCGCCGAAAAAGTCTTCGCCGAAAAAGGCTACGCCGGCACCTCCATGGGCAACATCGCCGAAGAAGCCGAACTGCCGCGCTCCAACCTGCACTACTACTTCAGCACCAAGGACGAGCTGTACCGCGACGTCCTCCTCGGCCTGCTCGAGGTCTGGAAGCAGGACGCCCTCTGCTTCGAGATGTTCGATGACCCAAGGGTGGTATTGACCAGCTATATCCGCGCGAAGATGAACCATTCGCGCACCCGCCCGCATGGCTCCAAGGTCTGGGCCAACGAAATCATGCATGGCGCGCCGCTGCTCGGCGCCACCCTCGACGACAGCCTCTACGAATGGGCCAAGATGAAGGAGGCGAAGATCCGCCAGTGGGTCGAGGAAAAGCGCATCCTGTCGATCGAACCGAGCAGCCTGCTCTACATGATCTGGGCCTCCACCCAGCACTACGCCGACTTCGGCTACCAGGTCGAGGTGCTCAACGGCCACCAGCCGCTCAGCGACATGCAGTTCGAAAGGGCGGTACAGACGGTGACCAGCGTGGTCCTGCGCGGAATCGGATTGGAGCCCTGAGCAGCGGAGCCTTCGCTAGAAGGCTCCGGCGAAGGCTCAGCTGGCGCGGGTGAAGTCCACCGCTTCCGCCTGTTCGAGGAACACCGTGGTCTGCGCCGGGACCGTCTCGGCGAGCAGCCGTCCGCCGCGGATCGAGTAGCGCACCGGGACCTGCCGGCGCACCGCGTCGAAGCCGTCGCGGGCCGGCAGCACCAGCAGGTTGGCCGGATGGCCGACCTCGATGCCGTATTCCCGCAGGCCGAGGGTGCGGGCGCTGTTGCGGGTGATCAGGTCGAGGCCGCCGTCGATCTCGTCGTAGCCCATCATCTGCGTCACGTGCAGGCCCATGTGCAGCACCTGCAGCATGTTCGCGGTGCCCAGCGGGTACCAGGGGTCGAACACGTCGTCGTGGCCGAAGCAGGTGTTGATCCCGGCACCGAGCAGTTCCTTGACCCGGGTGATGCCGCGGCGCTTCGGGTAGTCGTCGAAGCGACCCTGCAGGTGGATGTTCACCAGCGGGTTGGCGACGAAGTTGATTCCCGACAGTTTCAGCAGGCGGAACAGCCGCGAGGTGTAGGCGCCGTTGTAGGAGTGCATCGCCGTGGTGTGGCTGGCGGTGACCCGTGCGCCGAGGCCGTCGCGATGGGCGAGCATGGCCAGGGTCTCGAGGAAGCGCGACTGCTCGTCGTCGATCTCGTCGCAATGCACGTCCACCGGCAGGTCGTAGCGCTTGGCCAGGTCGATGGCCTTGTGCAGCGACTCGACGCCCAGCTCGCGGGTGAATTCGAAATGCGGGATCGCCCCCACCACGTCGGCGCCCAGGCGCAGCGACTCCTCCAGCAGTTCCAGGCCGTTGGGGTAGGAGAGAATGCCCTCCTGGGGGAAGGCGACGATCTGCAGGTCGACCCAGGGCGCCACTTCGCCGCGCACCTCGAGCATGGCCTTGAGCGCGGTGAGGGTCGGGTCGGAGACGTCGACGTGGCTGCGCACGTGCTGCACGCCGTTGGCGATCTGCCATTTCAGGGTCTGCCAGGCGCGCTGCTTGACGTCCTCGTGGCTGAGCAGGGCCTTGCGCTGGGCCCAGCGCTCGATGCCTTCGAACAGCGTGCCGGAGCGGTTCCACTCCGGCTGGCCGGCGGTCTGGGTGGTGTCGAGATGGATGTGCGGCTCGATGAACGGCGGCACGGCAAGACCGCCGGCGCCGTCCAGGCGCTCGCCGGCGTCGTCGACGGCCTGTTCCATCGGCACCAGGGCGGCGATACGGCCATCGGCGACACGCAGTTGCCAGAGACCTTCGCGGCCGCGCAGGCGCAGGTTGTCAATCAGCATGGAGGACCTCTTCTGGTTTGTTCGGGCTGCGGCTCAGCAGGGGATTGAGCAACAGGTAGGCGATGGCGGCGCCGAGCACCGCGTTGACCGGCACTATCCCCGGCAGCCAGTGGCCGGCGGCGGTGCCGCAGGCGACGGCGAGGATCGCCGCCCAGTTGATCGCCTGGATGTCCGCGCAGGGGTGCTGGCGGTAGCGCCGGCGGCGACTCAGGTAGTCGGCGATGATCACCCCGCCGATGGGCGGGATGGCGGCGGAGAGGAAGGTCAGCCAGCCGACGAAGTGGTTGTACAGCCAGAGCGCGGCGAGGGTGCCGAGGGCGCCGTTGAGCATCGCCAGGAAGCGGCTGGAGAGGCCGGTGATGTTGGCGAAGCCGAGGCCGGAGGCATACAGCGCGTTGTCGTTGGTGGTCCAGATGTTCAGGCCGAGGACCAGGATCGCCGGAATCAGCAGGCCCTGGGCGATCATCACGTCGGAGATGTCCGACTTGCCCACCGCCGCCGCGCCGGCCGCGCCGAAGATGAACATCAGCGAGTTGCCGAGGAAGAACGCCACCAGGCACACCACCACGGCGGTACGCGCGCTGCGGCCGAAGCGGACGAAGTCGGCGGTGAGGGTGCCGGCGCTGACGAACGAGCCGACCACCAGGGCGATCGCGGTCGAGAGGCTCAGCGGCGCGCTCGGCGTCACCTGCTGCAGCGCCGCCAGGCCGCCGGCGTCGCGCACCGCGAGCCACACCGAGTAGCTGCCGAGGACGACGATCGCCGGGACCGCGATGGCCGACAGCAGGGTCAGACCGGCGATGCCGAAGAACACCGTGAGGGTCATCAGCGCCCCGGAGACCAGGATCAGCAGGTTGACGTCGAGGCCGGTGGCCTTGGCCACCGGGATGGCGAACATCGCTACGCCGACGCCGAACCAGCCGACCTGGGTGCCGCCGAGCAGCGCCGAGGGCAGCCAGGAGCCCTTGCTGCCGAACGAGTAATGCGCCAGCAGGTGGGTGGAAAGGCCGGTGCGCGCGCCGATGAAGCCGAGGATCGCGGTGTACAGGCCGAGCATCAGGTTGCCCAGCAGCACGGCGAGGAAGAAGTCGTCGTAGCTCAGGCCGGTGCCGAGGGTGCCGCCGGTCCACATGCTGGCGGAAAAGAAGGTCAGGCCGAGCATCACCACGCTCAGGGCCAGCGCGCTCTTGCGCGCCGCCAGCGGGACCGGTTGCTGGCTGTAGTTGCTGTCTGCGGACATGCGCGAGTCTCCGTGGGGCGCCGGCCGTCCGGGAGCGTCGGCCGGGCCGCGGCGAATGGTAGTCGAAGGCGGGTCGATCCGACAGACGCCGTTGCGCGTCGTCGGACCGCAGCGGCACGCAGGAAGCGTGCCGGCGCGCGGCAGGGCGGCGTCCGCCGGGGATGCGGGCGCCGCCCTGCGTTCAGGAGGCTTCGCGGTAGGGGTTGCGCGGATCCTGGGTCCAGTTGAGATAGGGCTTGCCGGTGTCCTGCGGCACCATTTCGATGCAGTTCTCCACCGGACAGGTGATCTGGCACAGGTTGCAGCCCACGCACTCGGCGTCGATCACTTCGTAGCGGTGCGTACCGTCGGCCCGGGGCAGGCTGGCGATGGCCTGGTGCGAGGTGTCCTCGCAGGCGAT
This sequence comes from Pseudomonas sp. HMSC076A11, assembly GCF_001810205.1. Classification (NCBI taxonomy): domain Bacteria; kingdom Pseudomonadati; phylum Pseudomonadota; class Gammaproteobacteria; order Pseudomonadales; family Pseudomonadaceae; genus Pseudomonas; species Pseudomonas sp. HMSC076A11. Next base: position 159,221 of record NZ_KV800269.1, read on the forward strand.
ATGGCAGCGGCCGCAACCGATGCAGGCGTCCTGGTCGATGCGGGCGATCACCTGGTAGTTGATGTCCAGGTACTTCCAGTCGGTGGTATTGCCCACCGCGCCGCCGCTGAAATCGGACAGCCGCTGGTAGCCATGGCTGTCCATCCAGCGCGCGAGACCGTCCTGCATGTCCTCGACGATACGGAAGCCGTGCAGCATCGCCGCCGTGCATACCTGCACCGCGCCGCAGCCGAGCGCGACGAATTCCGCTGCGTCGCGCCAACTGCCGATACCGCCGATGCCACAGATCGGCAGGCCGCGGGTCTGCGGGTCGCGGGCGATCTCGGCGACCATGTTCAGGGCGATCGGCTTCACCGCCGAGCCGCAGTAGCCGCCGTGGGTGCTCTGGGTGCCGACCACGGGCAGGGCGACCATGCGCTCCAGGTCGACGCTGGTGATCGAGTTGATGGTGTTGATCAGCGACACCGCGTCGGCGCCGCCGCGATGGGCGGCGCGCGCCGACTGGCGGATGTCGGTGATGTTGGGGGTGAGCTTGACGATCACCGGCAGCGAGCAGTGGGTCTTGCACCAGCGGGTGACCATCTCCACGTACTCCGGTACCTGGCCCACCGCCGCGCCCATGCCGCGCTCGGGCATGCCGTGGGGGCAACCGAAGTTCAGCTCGATACCGTCGGCGCCGGTGGCTTCCACCAGCGGCAGGATGTATTTCCACGACTCCTCGACGCAGGGCACCATCAGCGACACGATCAGCGCGCGGTCTGGCCAGTCCTTCTTCACCTGGGCGATCTCGCGCAGGTTGATCTCCAGCGAGCGGTCGGTGATCAGCTCGATGTTGTTGATCCCCTGCACCTGGCGGTTCGGTCCGAAGTGCGCGGAATAACGCGACGACACGTTGACCGCCGCGGGGTCTTCGCCGAGGGTCTTCCAGACCACCCCGCCCCAGCCCGCCTGGTAGGCGCGGACCACGTTGTAGGCCTTGTCGGTGGGCGGCGCGGAGGCCAGCCAGAAGGGGTTGGGCGACTTGATGCCGGCGAATTCGATAGACAGGTCGGCCATCACGCAGCCTCCACGTTGAGCATGAGTTGGGCGTGGATCGCTTCCGCCGCCAGTTTGCCGTGCTGCACCGCCTGCACGGTGAGGTCCTCGCCGAGCGCCACGCAGTCGCCGCCGGCGTAGATGCCGGGGATGCTGGTGCGCATCTGTCCGTCGACCTGGATGCGCTCGCCGTCGCGCCGCAGTTGCGCTGCCAGCGGATCGCCCAGGCTGGCGCCTTCGAAGGCCTGGCCGATAGCCTTGAAGATGGCGTCGGCGGCCAGTTCGAAGTGCTCGCCGGTGTCGCCCAGGCGACCGTTCTCCAGGCGCGTGCGGGCGAAGCGCATGCCGCGCACCCGGCCGTGCTCGTCAAGCAGTACCCGTTCCGGTCGGGCCCAGGTCAGCAGGCGAACCTGGCTGGCCTTGGCGATCTCCTGCTCATGGCCGGTGGCGCCCATTTCCTCGAAGCCACGGCGGTAGACCAGGTTGACGTCGCGGGCGCCGAGCCGGCTCATCTGCACCGCCATGTCGATGGCGGTGTTGCCGGCGCCGATGACGATGCAACGGTCGGCGACGGGCAGGTCGAGCAGGTCGTCGCTCTGCCGCAGCTCGCGGATGTAGTCGGTGGCGGCGAGCAGGCCGGGGGCGTCCTCGTCTTCCAGGCCGAGGCGCTTGCTGGCGGCCAGGCCGATGCCGAGGAACACCGCGTCGTACTCGTCGTGCAGGGCGCCGAGCGCCAGGTTGTCGCCGAGACGCTGGCCGTGGCGCAGTTCGATACCGCCGATCTGCAGGAGGAATTCCACTTCGCGCCGGGCGAAGTCGTCCACCAGCTTGTAGCGGGCGATGCCGTACTCGTTGAGGCCGCCGGCCTTGGTGCGGGCCTCGAAGAGCACCACGTCGTGGCCGTGCATGGCCAGGCGGTGGGCGCAGGACAGCCCGGCCGGCCCGGCGCCGACCACGGCGATGCGCTTGCCGGTGGCCGGCGAGCGCTTGAACGGATGTTCGTCGAAGCCGGCGTGGTCGAGGGCGTAGCGTTGCAACTGGCCGATCAGCACCGGTGCGCATTCCTGGGCGTTGTTGCGTACGCAGGCCCGCTGGCAGAGGATTTCCGTGGGGCAGACGCGGGCGCAGCTGCCGCCGAGGATGTTCGCCGAGAGGATCTTCTGCGCCGCGCCCTGGACATTCTCCTGGGCGATGCTGCGGATGAACCCGGGGATGTCGATCTCGGTCGGGCAGGCGTTGACGCAGGGCGCGTCGTAGCAGTACAGGCAGCGGGCGCTTTCCAGGGCGGCCTGGCGGGCGTTGAGCGGCGGCGCGAGGTCGGCGAAGCGCTCGGCGAGCGTGTCCGCGCCGGCGTCCGGACGGGGGAGGTGGTTCAGGGAATCGATCACGGTTGTAGCCTCTCTTCTGGTTTCTTCTCGGGGCAGTCAACGGCAATACGGCACCGTCCGGCCTCTACGGGCCGGTCCGGTATTGCGGGAAGGATCAGCGCTCGACGGCGACCGGGCGCTGGCGTTCGGCGCGGCGGCCGAGCACTTCGTACACCGACGGGTAGGCCGGGCGCTCCACGTAGCGTCCGGCGCCGGGTTCGGCGCGCAGGTCGCCGGCGGCCCAGAGCAGCTTGCCCTGGCTGATGGTGTGGCTGGGAATGCCGCGCACGGTGCGACCTTCGAAGATGTTGAAATCGACCCGCTGGTGGTGGGTGGCGGCCGAGAGGGTGCGGCTGCCCTGCGGGTCCCAGAGCACCAGGTCGGCATCCGCGCCGACGCGGATCGCGCCCTTGCGCGGGAACAGGTTGAAGATCTTCGCGGTGTTGGTGGAGGTCAGCGCGACGAACTCGTGCATCGACAGGCGCCCGCTGTTGACCCCGGCGTCCCACAGCAGCGCCATGCGGTCCTCGATGCCGGCCGTGCCATTGGGAATCTTGCTGAAGTCGTCGCGGCCCATGGCCTTCTGCTCGGCGCAGAAGCAGCAGTGGTCGGTGGCGGTGGTATGCAGGTTGCCGGACTGCAGGCCGCGCCACAGCGCTTCCTGGTGTTCGACGGGACGGAACGGCGGGCTCATCACGTAGCCGGCCGCGGTGGCCCAGTCCGGGTGGCGGTAGACGCTGTCGTCGAGCAGCAGGTGCCCGGCCAGCACCTCGCCGTAGACCGGCTGGCCCTTGGCGCGGGCATAGGCGATCTCGTCCAGCGCCTCGCGGCTGGAAATATGTACCAGGTACAGCGGCGTACCCAGCGTCTCGGCGATGCGGATGGCGCGGCTGGCGGCCTCGCCCTCGACTTGCGGCGGACGCGACAGAGGATGCGCCTCGGGGCCGGTGAGGCCCTGGGCGAGGAGTTTCTGCTGCAGGTGGAAGACCAGTTCGCCGTTCTCCGCGTGCACCGTCGGCACCGCGCCCAGCTCCAGGCAGCGCTCGAAGCTGGCCACCAGGGTATCGTCGGCGGCCATGATGGCGTTCTTGTAGGCCATGAAGTGCTTGAAGCTGTTCACCCCGTGCTGTGCCACCAGCTCGCCCATTTCCCGGGCGACCTCGTCGCTCCACCAGGTGATGGCGACGTGGAAGCCGTAGTCCGCAGCGGATTTCTGCGCCCAGCCGCGCCAGGTGTGGAAGGCCTCCAGCAGCGACTGTCGCGGGTTGGGGATGACGAAGTCGATGATCGAGGTGGTCCCTCCGGCCAGCCCGGCCGCGGTGCCGCTGAAGAAGTCCTCGCTGGCCACCGTGCCCATGAAGGGCAACTGCATGTGGGTATGGGGGTCGATGCCGCCCGGCATCAGGTACTGGCCACCGCCGTCGAGGACGTCGCAGCCGGAGGGGGTTTCGAGGTTCTCGCCGATGGCCTGGATGAGGCCGTTGGCACAGAGCACATCGGCTCGATAACTCTCTTCGTGAGTAACCACGGTGGCGCCACGGATCAACAGGGACATGCCGTCTTTCCTCGCAGGCTGACCGGTCGTTGCCGGTTCTTGAAATTGTTTTTTCGCCATGCGCCGAGGACTTTTGTAATCCTGTCAGCGCTGACAGGATTCGAATCTAGATGCTGATCATCGATTGAGCAAGATTATTTTCAAATGGTTGTTTGAGTTTGTAACTTATTGATTTTAAATAATTAAAAATAAATATCACCAAAATGGTGAGGGTTCTCACCATTTTGACGCGCTTGACAAGAATTCAAAAAGGTCGAGATTTCCCATGCAAAATCAGCCGCTTGAAAGCCGTGTTCGAACGGTTGTGGGGAGATGAAAAAAGTTCGCCTGCACTCCTTTGGTTCCTGACCGGGGCGACAGGCTCGCGCATTTCCCCCGGTGACACGCCGGACTGCCCGTCGGCGTGTCACCGACGTTGTCGATGAAGTGTTTCAGATCAGTCGGTTACCTCCAGTAGACCGGCCTGCCCAGTGACGTCGCGGGGTTTTCGGCACGCTTATTGAGTGCCGCCCGCCACGGCATTGTCCGGACCGGAGGTGCAGTACTGGTGGTGCGGTACTCCGGCCATCGCATTAGCCCGATGAGCGAATAACTAAAAGAATTCTGGAGAGGCCCATGCAACAGAGCAGATCGGAAGTGACCGAGCGCGACGGCTTGGTCGAGCTGTCCGCCGGCAGCGACGTACTCGACAGCCCCCGCTACAACCACGACATCGCCCCGACCCGGGTGGAACAGCGTACCTGGAACAGGTGGCACATCACCGCGCTGTGGATCGGCATGTCCATCTGCGTGCCCACCTACACCCTCGGCGGCGTCCTCACCGCCTACTTCGGCCTCAGCGTCGGCGAAGCGCTGCTGGCGATCCTGCTGGCCAACCTGGTGGTGCTGATCCCGCTGACCCTCAATGCCTTCGCCGGCACCCGCTACGGCATTCCCTTCCCGGTGCTGCTGCGCGCTTCGTTCGGCATCATCGGCTCCAACGTGCCATGCCTGATCCGCGCCGTGGTCGCGTGCGGCTGGTTCGGCATCCAGACGCTGTTCGGCGGGCTGGCGATCCATCTCTTCCTCGGTTCGATCTTTCCCGCCTGGAAAGCCCTCGGCGGCACCGGCGAGGTGATCGGTTTCCTCCTGTTCTGGGGGCTGAACCTGTGGGTGGTGCTGCGCGGCGCGGAGTCGATCAAATGGCTGGAGACACTCTCGGCACCGCTGCTGGTGCTGGTCGGCCTCGGCCTGCTGGTGTGGGCGCTGCCGCACATATCGGTCAGCGAACTGCTGGCGCAGCCGCCGAAGCGCCCGGAAGGCGCCAGCGTCACCGGCTACTTCATGGCCGGGCTGACGGCGATGGTCGGCTTCTGGGCCACGCTGTCGCTGAACATCCCCGACTTCAGCCGCTATGCGCGTAGCCAGAAGGACCAGATACTCGGGCAGATCTTCGGCCTGCCGCTGACCATGTTCCTGTTCGCCGCCCTCGGCGTGGTGATGACCGCCGCCTCGGCTTCGCTGGTGGGCGAGACGGTTTCCGACCCGGTCAGCCTGATCGGGCACATCCCCAGCCCCGGCTGGGTGGCGGTGGCGATGGCGTTGATCATCGTCGCCACCCTCTCGACCAACACCGCGGCGAACATCGTCTCGCCGACCAACGACTTCCAGAACATCGCACCGAAACTCATCGGCCGCACCCGCGCCGTCTGGCTCACCGGTTTCATCGGCCTGGCGCTGATGGCCCACGAGTTGCTGAAGAAGCTCGGCTGGATCGTTTCCGACCTCAGCCTGGAAAGCGTCTACTCCAACTGGCTGCTCGGCTACTCCAGCCTGCTCGGGCCGATCGCGGGGATCATGGTGGTGGACTACTTCCTGGTGCGCAGGCAACGCCTCGATCTCGCCGGACTCTACCGCGACGACGTCTACCCGGCCTGGAACTGGCCCGGCTTCGCCGCCTTCGCGGTGCCGGTGGCGCTGACCGTCATGGCCCTCGGCAACCGCCAGTTCCACTGGTTCTACGACTACGGCTGGTTCACCGGCTCGCTGCTCGGCGGCGCGCTCTACTACGGCCTCTGCGGCCGCCGTGCGCGGAGCCCGGCGGCATTGGCCAAACCGCTGCCCTGATGGGCATACAGGCGGCCGGCGAGCCGCCGACACCTACTCCAAGCCTGAGGAGACGACAATGAGCACTGCCCGGAACGTCCTGCAATCCACCCAGCGACACATCGATGGCCAGCGCCTCTGGCAATCGCTGATGGATCTCGCCCGCCTCGGCGCCACCGCCAAGGGTGGGGTCTGCCGCCTGGCCCTGAGCGATCTCGACCGCCAGGCCCGCGATCTCTTCGTGCAATGGTGCGAAGCGGCCGGCTGCACGGTCAGCGTCGATCGGGTCGGCAACATCTTCGCCCGTCGTCCCGGGCGTAACCCGGACTTGCCCCCGGTGATGACCGGTAGCCACATCGACACCCAGCCCACCGGTGGCAAGTTCGACGGCTGCTTCGGGGTGATGGCCGGCCTCGAGGTGATCCGCACCCTCAACGACCTCGGGGTGGAAACCGAGGCGCCGCTGGAGGTGGTGGTGTGGACCAACGAGGAAGGCTCGCGCTTCGCGCCCTGCATGATGGGCTCGGGCGTATTCGCCGGGAAGTTCACCCTGGAGGAGACCCTGGCCAAGCGCGATGCCGACGGTGTCAGCGTAGGCGAGGCGCTGGACGCCATCGGCTACGCGGGAGCGCGCGATTGTCTCGGACATCCGGTGGGCGCCTATTTCGAGGCGCACATCGAACAGGGGCCGATCCTCGAGGACGAGGAGAAGACCATCGGCGTGGTGCTCGGCGCGCTCGGGCAGAAATGGTTCGACCTGTCCCTGCGCGGCGTCGAGGCACACGCCGGGCCAACGCCGATGCACCTGCGCAAGGATGCCCTGGTCGGTGCCGCGGCGGTGGTCGAGGCGGTCAATCGCGCGGCCCTCGGCCATCAGCCGCATGCTTGCGGCACGGTCGGCTGCCTGCACGCCTATCCCGGTTCGCGCAACGTGATACCCGGCGAAGTGAAGATGACCCTGGACTTCCGCCATCTGCAACCGGAGCGCCTGGACTCGATGATCGCCGAAGTCCGCCAGGTGATCGCCGCTACCTGCGAGAAGCATGGCTTGCAATACGAGCTGGTGCCGACCGCCGATTTCCCGCCGCTGTACTTCGACCAGGGATGCGTCGGCGCGGTGCGCGAGGCGGCGCAGGCGCTGGGCATGCCGCAGATGGACATCGTCAGCGGCGCCGGCCACGACGCGATCTTCCTCGCCGAACTCGGTCCGGCGGGGATGATCTTCGTGCCCTGCGAGAACGGCATCAGCCACAACGAGATCGAGAACGCCAGCCCCGACGACCTGGCCGCCGGCTGCGCGGTGCTGTTGCGGGCCATGCTCAAGGCCTCCGAGGCGATCGCCGGCGGCCGCCTGGCGGCCTGAGTGGCGCTTCCATCGAGGCGCCGGCATCGACCGCCTTCTACACGGGTACGGGAGGGCGAATAACGCCCGGGGCGCTATCCGCCGATGCGCGGCTGGGCCGGCGGATAACCGCGTTGCGGTTATGCGCCCTACGTGGTGCTGCGCGGGGTACGGTAGGGCGAATAACGCCAGGGGCGTTATCCGCCGATGCTCGGCTGGTCGGCGGATAACCGCGTTGCGGTTATGCGCCCTACGTCGCGGTGTTGCGCGGGGTACGGTGGGGCGTTGTCCGCCGATGCGTCGCTGGGGCGGGGCGCGGGGCTCAGATCACCTTGCCGTCGCGCAGCCTTTCCAGCGCGGCCGCGTCCAGGCCGAGGAGCGTCTCGAGGACCTCGTCGGTGTGCTGGCCGAGGGTGGGCGGCGGGTTGCGGTATTCCACCGGCGTCTCGGACAGGCGGATCGGGCTGGCTACCTGCGGCACCGTCCCGGCCAGCGGGTGCGGTAGCTCCACGCGCAGGCCGCGGGCCTGCACCTGCGGGTCGGCGAACACCTGCGCCAGGTCGTTGATCGGCCCGCAGGGCACGCCGGCGCGCTCCAGGGAAAGAATCCACTCGGCGGTGGTGTGCAGCACCGTGGCCTGGCGGATCAGCGGGATCAGCACCTCGCGGTTGGCCACCCGCGCCTTGTTGGTGGCGAAGCGCGGGTCGTCGGCCCATTCCGGGTGGTCTGCCAGCTCGGCGAACTTGCGGAACTGGCTGTCGTTGCCGACCGTGAGGATCATGTCGCCGTCGGCGGTGGGGAAGTCCTGGTACGGCACGATGTTCGGGTGTGCGTTGCCCAGGCGCCGCGGCGGCACGCCGGTGGTCAGGTAGTTGAGGGTCTGGTTGGCCAGGCAGGCGACCTGCACGTCGAGCAGGGCCATGTCGATGTGCTGGCCGATGCCGCTGACGTCGCGGTGGGCGAGGGCGGCGAGCACCGCGGTGGAGGAGTACAGCCCGGTGAGGATATCGGTCAGCGCCACGCCGACCTTCACCGGACCGGCGCCTTCCTCGTTGTCGGCGCGCCCGGTGAGGCTCATCAGGCCGCCCAGGCCCTGGATCATGAAGTCATAGCCGGCGCGCTTGGCATAGGGGCCGGACTGGCCGAAGCCGGTGATCGAACAGTAGATCAGCTTCGGGTTGACCTGCTTCAGCGATTCATAGTCGAGGCCATAGGCCTTGAGCCCGCCGACCTTGAAGTTCTCCAGCAGGATGTCGGCCTTGGCCGCCAGTTCGCGAACGATGCGCTGGCCCTCCGGCTGGGTGAAGTCCACCGTCACCGACTTCTTGTTGCGGTTGGCCGACAGGTAGTAGGCCGCCTCGCTGGTGTCGTTGCCTTCGGCATCCTTGAGGAACGGCGGGCCCCAGGCGCGGGTGTCGTCGCCGCTGCCGGGGCGCTCGATCTTGATCACCTCGGCGCCGAGGTCGGCGAGGATCTGCCCGGCCCAGGGGCCGGCCAGGACACGGGACAGGTCGAGTACGCGGATATGGGAAAGGGCGCCGGGCATGACGGTTCTCGCTGCTGGGGGCTGGAAACGGAAATGGCCGGGAAGACGGGTTCCTTGCCCGTCTCCCCGGCGGCCGGCGCGCTACCGTGAAAAAGCGCGCCGGGGTGTTGCTCGGTGGCTCAGAAGAATGCCTGGATGCCGGTCTGCGCGCGGCCGAGGATCAGCGCGTGGACATCGTGGGTGCCCTCGTAGGTGTTCACCACTTCCAGGTTGACCAGGTGGCGGGCGATGCCGAATTCGTCGGAGATGCCGTTGCCGCCCAGCATGTCGCGGGCCAGGCGGGCGATGTCGAGGGCCTTGCCGCAGCTGTTGCGCTTCATGATCGAGGTGATTTCCACCGCCGCGGTGCCTTCGTCCTTCATCCGCCCCAGGCGCAGGCAGCCTTGCAGGGCCAGGGTGATCTCGGTCTGCATGTCGGCCAGCTTCTTCTGGATCAGTTGGTTGGCGGCCAGCGGGCGGCCGAACTGCTGGCGGTCGAGCACGTACTGGCGGGCGGTGTGCCAGCAGAATTCGGCGGCGCCCAGGGCGCCCCAGGAGATCCCGTAGCGCGCCGAGTTCAGGCAGGTGAACGGACCGCGCAGGCCGCGCACTTCGGGGAAGGCGTTCTCTTCCGGAACGAACACGTTGTCCATCACGATCTCGCCGGTGATCGAGGCACGCAGGCCGACCTTGCCATGGATCGCCGGGGCGCTCAGGCCTTCCCAGCCCTTCTCGAGGACGAAGCCGCGGATCTGCCCTTCGTCATCCTTGGCCCAGACCACGAAGACGTCGGCGATCGGGCTGTTGGTGATCCACATCTTGCTGCCGCTCAGGCGATAGCCGCCGTCGACCTTCTTCGCCCGGGTGACCATCGAGCCCGGGTCGGAACCGTGGTTCGGCTCGGTCAGGCCGAAGCAGCCGATGTATTCGCCGCTGGCCAGCTTGGGCAGGTACTTCTGCCGGGTGGCTTCGTTGCCGAATTCATGGATCGGCACCATCACCAGCGAGGACTGCACGCTCATCATCGAGCGATAGCCGGAGTCGACGCGCTCGACTTCGCGAGCGATCAGGCCATAGCAGACGTAGTTGAGGCCGCTGCCGCCGTAGGCTTCGGGAATGGTCGCGCCGAGCAGGCCGGTCTCGCCCATCTCGCGGAAGATCTTCGGGTCGGTCTGTTCGTGGCGGAAGGCTTCGAGCACGCGCGGGGCCAGCTTGTCCTGGGCGAACTGCTGGGCGCTGTCGCGAACCATGCGCTCTTCTTCGGTGAGCTGCTGGTCCAGCAGCAGGGGATCTTCCCAGTTGAAGCTAGCTTTGGTGGCCATGCGTACATCCTCGTCAAGCGGTAGCGGAGGCTGGCGTGGGCCAGCCGGAATGGAAGCATCCTAAGAGCCTAGCGAATGGGGCGGCAAACGAGGAATTCGCACGCACTTGTGCTATTTTCTCACTCCGAGAAAATGAGTCTCGTATTTCATGCCCTTGAAGAGGCGCGAGGAATCGTGACCTGGGCGTCATAGATGCGAAACCGGCACTCCGGAGTCCTCCATGCGACGCAAGATCCCTTCCACCGCCGCGCTGGTCAGCTTCGAATCCGCCGCGCGCCACGAGAGCTTCACCAAGGCGGCGGAGGAGTTGTCCCTGACCCAGAGCGCGATCTGCCGGCAGATCGCCACGCTCGAGGAGTTCCTCGGTGTCGAGCTGTTCCGTCGCTCGCGGCGCGGGGTCAAGCTCACCGAGGCCGGGCTGTCCTATAGCCGGCGGGTGGCGGTACGCCTCGACGCGGTGGAGCGCGACACCCTGGCGGTGATGGGGCACCAGGGCGGCGGAGCGATCGAACTGGCGGTGGTGCCGACCTTCGGCACCCAATGGCTGTTGCCGCGGCTCAAGCGCTTCCAGCGGCTGCACCCGGAGGTCACGATCAACCTGACCAACCGCACCCGCCCGTTCCTCTTCGCCGACACCGAGTTCGACGCCGCGCTGTACTTCGGCGACGCCGACTGGTCGGGTACCGTCTCGCATTTCCTGATGCGCGAGAATCCGGTGCCGGTGTGCAGCCCGGAGCTGCTGGGCGGGCGTCGAACGCTGAGCGCCGAGCAGGTCGCCGGGCTGCCGCTGATGCAGCAGAGCACCCGGCCCTACGCTTGGCGCCAGTGGTTTCACTCCCAGGGACTGAACGTCGCCCACGACATGAGCGGGCCGCGCTACGAGCTGTTCTCCATGCTTGCCCAGGCGGCCATGCACGGCATGGGCGTGGCCCTCATACCGCCCTTCCTGATCCAGGACGAGCTGGCCGACGGAAGGCTTATCGTGCCCATGCAACATGCCTATTTGAGCGAGAATGCGTATTACCTGATCATTCCCGAGCGCAGGGTCGAATCGGCGATGCTCAATGCCTTCCGCGACTGGCTGGTGGAAGAGGCCAGGCAGTACCGCGAGGCCAACGGGCTGGGCTGAACGCGCAGGAACATCGGGTGGCGCAGGCAGGACGCGCCGCCCCGGGACCGGGCCGATCCGCCGGGTCCCGCGGAGCCGCGGCGGCGATACCGCCGGGCATCCTCCACGACGGCCAGGATGGCGGCCGCGGAGCACCACACCAGGAGTTCACATGAATTTCCACACCCGCAAGTGGGTCAAGCCAGAAGATCTCAACCCCAACGGCACCCTGTTCGGCGGCAGCCTGCTGCGCTGGATCGACGAAGAAGCGGCGATCTACGCGATCATCCAGCTGGGCAACCAGCGCGTGGTCACCAAGTACATTTCCGAGATCAACTTCGTCAGCTCGGCGCGCCAGGGCGACATCATCGAGCTGGGCATCACCGCCACCGACTTCGGTCGTACCTCGCTGACCATGACCTGCCACGTGCGCAACAAGATCACCCGCAAGAGCATCCTCACCATCGACAAGATGGTCTTCGTCAACCTCGGCCCGGACGGCCTGCCGGCGCCCCACGGCAAGACCGAGATCACCTACATCAAGGACCAGTTCAAGGAAGACGAAGTCCTGCCCTGAGCGGCGCGACGAGCGGCCGGCACCCATGCCGGCCGCCGTGTTTCAGAACAGCCGGGTGAGCAGCCAGTAGAGCGAGGCCGAGAGCAGGATCGCCGCCGGCAGCGTCAGCACCCAGGCCATCAGCAGGTTGCGGATGGTCTTCCACTGTAGTCCCGAACCGTTCGCCGCCATGGTCCCGGCCACCCCGGAAGACAGCACATGGGTGGTGGAGACCGGCAAGCCATACAGGTCCGCCGCGCCAATGGTCAGCATCGCCACGGTTTCCGCCGAGGCGCCCTGGGCGTAGGTCAGGTGGGTCTTGCCGATCTTCTCGCCGACCGTCACCACGATGCGTTTCCAGCCGACCATGGTGCCCAGGCCGAGGGCGATGGCCACGGCGATCTTCACCCATAGCGGGATGAACTTGGTGGCATCGTCGATCTTCCGCTTGAACGCCTGCAACTTGCCGTGGGTGTCGGCGTCGAAGCGGCCGACGCCGTCCTTGTCCATCAGGCGGATCGCCTCGGAGGTCAGGTACATGTCGTTGCGCACGTTGCCCATGGCTTGCGCCGGTACCCGCGAGAACGCGCCATAGCCTTTCACTTCCTGGCCGATCGAGCCGGTCAGGGCGGCCAGCGCCGGGATCAGCTCAGGCGATGCCTGCTTGCTGCGCACGTAGTCGGAGAGTACCTGGCGCGGATCGGCCGGCGCCGGTTGCGGCGCGCTCTTCACCAGCGCTTGCTGGGTGACCTCGGCGACGGCGGCGAACTGCACCGCCTGGTCCGCCGGCATGGTGCGGTTCAGGGCGTAGGCCATCGGCAGGGTGCCGACCAGGATCAGCATGATCAGGCCCATGCCTTTCTGTCCGTCGTTGGAGCCGTGGGCGAAGGACACCCCGGTACAGGTCAGGATCAGCAGGCCGCGGATCCACCAGGGCGGCGGCGCCTTGCCCTTCGGCGCCTTGTACAGCGCGCGGTTCTTCACCAGCAGGCGCAGCGCCAGGAGCAACAGGGCGGCGCAGGCGAAGCCGATCAGCGGCGAGAGCAGCAGGGAGTAGCCGACCTTGGTCGCCTGGCCCCAGTCCACCCCGCTGGTGCCATCGCGCCCGTGCATCAGCGCGTTGGCCACGCCGACGCCGATGATCGAGCCGATCAGGGTGTGCGAGGACGACGCCGGCAGGCCCAGCCACCAGGTCCCGAGGTTCCACAGGATGGCGGCGATCAGCAGGGCGAAGACCATGGCGAAGCCGGCCGAGGAACCGACCTGCAGGATCAGTTCCACCGGCAGCAGGGCGATGATGCCGAAGGCCACCGCGCCGCTGGAGAGCAATACGCCGAGAAAGTTGAAGCAACCCGACCAGACCACCGCGAAGTGCGGCGGCAGCGAGTGGGTGTAGATCACCGTGGCCACCGCGTTGGCGGTGTCGTGGAAGCCGTTGACGAACTCGAAGCCGAGGGCGATCAGCAGGGCCACGCCGAGCAGCAGGAAGGGCGTCCAGGTGGTGATCGCGGAACCGACGTCATCGACGTCCTGCATCAGGCTGTAGGCGCTGAACAGCAGTCCGGTGGCGAGCACGGCGAAGAATACGAAGGCGGTGAGGCGGCCGGGACGCTGCTCGAGATGGGGCTTGTGCGCGTTGCCGGCGGCACTGGCGACGGCGTCGGCGGGAAGGACATCGGAGGTCATGGTGCGGGTCCGCGCTGGGGATGACCGGCACATGATGGGCAGGCGATTGTGACAAGTTATGTCTTTCGCATACTGGCTTCGTCTGGCGAAGAAAGGACAAGGGCCGCGGGAGGCCGCCGGAAGCCGGATGGGGTCGGGCGCCAGGCGGCCTGCCCGCTGCGGCCGCGAAGATTAATGAATTCCTGTGGCGAGTGCCATCATTTCGTCGCTAAAAAGTTGGCATGTTGAGGGATTTGCCGATCCGGACACGCGCGGGGAAGGCGAGAGCCACTGGACTAGACTGAGAAGTGCGCGGCGGGGCCGGTCGCTTGCCGGCCCGGTGCGCGGGACGAGCGCCTTCGTCCCGGGGTGGCCCGGCCGGGCGGTCGGGGAGGTCGATATGCGGATGCCGTGCCGGCTCGCGCTGGCGCTGTTGCTGTGCTTCGCCGGCCCGGCCTGTCTCGCGGCCTCCGGACCGGTTCGGGTGCTCTCGGTGGATGGTGCGATCGGCCCGGCCAGCGCCGATTACCTGGTGCGCGGCATCGAGCGTGCCGCCGAGGACGGCGCGCAACTGGTGGTGCTGGAACTGGACACGCCCGGCGGCCTGGACGCATCGATGCGGCGTATCGTCAAGGCGATCCTCGCCAGCCAGGTGCCGGTCGCCGGTTTCGTCGCGCCCAGCGGGGCGCGGGCGGCGAGCGCCGGCACCTACATCCTGTATGCCTGCCATATCGCGGCGATGGCGCCGGGGACCAACCTCGGCGCCGCCACCCCGGTGCGCCTGGGGACGCCGGACAAGCCCGCAGAGAAGCCCCCGGCGCGGGACGCCGAACCCATGGCGCGCAAGCAGGTCAACGACGCCGCCGCCTATATCCGTGGCCTCGCGCAGTTGCGCGGGCGCAACGTCGAATGGGCCGAGCGCGCGGTGCGCGAGGCGGTCAGCCTGGCGGCGCACGAGGCGGCGGCGCAGAAGGTGATCGACCTGCAGGCCCGCGACCTGCCCGACCTGCTGCGCCAGCTCGACGGCCGCAGCCTGCGCGTCGGCGAGCGCGCGCTGACCCTGGCTACCGCCGGCGCCACGGTCGAGCGCCAGGCACCGGACTGGCGCGCGCGGTTGCTGGCGGTGCTCACCGATCCCAGCGTGGCGCTGATCCTGATGATGATCGGCATCTACGGGCTGATCTTCGAACTGGCCAATCCCGGCATGGCGCTGCCCGGCGTGCTCGGCGGCATCTGCCTGCTGCTCGGCCTGTACGCCCTGCAGATGCTGCCGGTCAACTACGCCGGGCTGGCGCTGATCGCGCTGGGCCTGGCGTTCATGGTGGGCGAGGCGTTCGTCGCCAGCTTCGGCGTGCTCGGCATCGGCGGAATCGTCTCGTTCGTGGTCGGCGCGCTGATCCTGATCGATACCGAGGTGCCCGGCTACGGCATTCCGCCCGGCCTGGTGGTGGCCCTGGCGTTGCTCAGCGCCGCGCTGATCGTCGGTCTGCTGGGCATGGCCCTGCGTACTCGCCGGCAAGCGGTGGTAAGTGGCACCGCCGGATTGGTCGGCAGCCTGGCGACGGTGGCGGCGGTGGATTCCGAACAACCCTGCGCAGGCTGGGTGCAGCTCCAGGGCGAGCGCTGGCGGGTGCTCGCCGCGCGGCCGCTGGCGGTGGGCCAGCCGGTCTGGGTGCTGGCGCGCAAGGGCCTGCTCCTGGAAGTCGCGCTGGCCGGTGAAGGAGGTGGATGATGGGTATTTCCTATGGTTTGGCGATGTTGCTGGTGTTCCTCGCGCTGCTGCTGTTCAGCGCGCTGCGCATCCTCCGCGAGTACGAGCGCGGCGTGGTGTTCCAGCTCGGGCGGTTCTGGAAGGTCAAGGGGCCGGGGCTGGTGCTGGTGATCCCGGCGATCCAGCAGATGGTGCGCATCGACCTGCGCACCATCGTCCTCGACGTGCCGCCGCAGGATGTGATTTCCCGCGACAACGTTTCAGTGAAGGTCAACGCGGTGGTGTACTTCCGCGTGCTCGATCCGCAGAAGGCGATCATCCAGGTGGAGAACTACCTGGCCGCCACCAGCCAGTTGGCCCAGACCACCCTGCGCGCGGTGCTGGGCAAGCACGAGCTGGACGAGATGCTCGCCGAGCGCGAGCGCCTGAACCTGGATATCCAGCAAGTGCTCGATGCGCAGACCGACGCCTGGGGCATCAAGGTGGCGAATGTGGAAATCAAGCACGTCGATCTCAACGAATCGATGGTTCGCGCCATCGCCCGGCAGGCCGAGGCGGAGCGTGAGCGCAGGGCCAAGGTGATCCATGCCGAGGGCGAGCTGCAAGCCTCGGAGAAACTCATGCAGGCGGCTCAGATGCTCGGCCGGCAGAGTGGCGCCATGCAGTTGCGCTACATGCAGACCCTCGGCGCGATCGCCGGCGACAAGAGTTCGACCATCGTCTTCCCGATGCCGATCGAACTCTTCGGCGGCAAGTACGCAGGTGCCGCGCCGCGGAACGAAAAGGCCGCCGGAGAGGAAGAGGAGAGGTGAACGCGTGCGGTTTGTGATGGAAATATCATCGAGCCGCGACACGGGGACATGCGTGCCCGGGGTCGGGATGGCTATGCTGTGGCGATCCACTCCCGGGACGCTCCTTCATGCTGCGATGCGCACTCCTGCTGCTGATATTGCTCCTCCCTTGCGCGCTGCCTGCCGCCAACCTGCGCCTGGTCGGCGACTCCTGGCCGCCTTTCGTCGATTCGCGCCTGCCTGGCAACGGCCTGGCGGTGGAACTGGTGACCACCGCGCTCAAGCGCGCCGGCTTCGACTCGAGTTTCCAGCAGGTACCCTGGTCGCGTGCCCTGTACGGCGTGCGCAGCGGCGACTACGACATCGCCCTGAGCGCCTGGTACGAGCCCGCCCGCAGCCTCTACGGGCAGTTTTCCCGCGCCTACCTGAGCAACCGCATCCGCCTGCTGCAACGCAAGGGGCGGGGTATCGAGTTTTCCCGCCTGAGCGACCTGCGTCCCTACCGCATCGCGGTCGTGCGCGACTATGCCTACGCGCCCGAATTCGACCGTGACAGCCGTCTGCAGAAGGTCAACGTGACCAGCTTCGCCAACGCCGCGCGGATGCTCGAGGCGGGACGGGTCGACCTGGCGGTGGAGGACGAGCTGGCGCTGGGGGTCGCCTTCAAGGGCGAACTGGCCGATTTGCGCGACAAGCTGGAGGTACTGCCCATCCCGCTTGGCGAGAACGGCCTGCACCTGCTGGTGAGCCTGAGGAATCCCCGGCATGACGAGATCGTCGACGGCTTCGACCTGGCCATCCGCGGCATGCGCGACGACGGCAGCTACCAGCGCCTGCTGGAGCGCTACGGCGCGCGCTAGGGCTGGCCTGGCAGTGGCTGCGCGCCGGCCAGTTCCTTCTTCAGCAAGTGCGCGGCCAGGGTGCGCAGCGGGGCGAGCTGGCGGCAGATGTGCGCCAGTTGGGTCTGTACCAGGCGATGGCTGTCGTCCATGTCCTCGGGCATCTGCTCCAGTTCCTTGGCCAGCGCTTCCTCCTCTTCGCTGTAGATGGCGACCGGGCGTTTCTGTTCCAGGCTCGCGGCGATTTCCTCGAGGCTGGCGGAGAGCCGCTCGGCGGCGCGCTCCAGGAGGCCGTCGCTGGCGTCCTCGGGCAGGCTTTCGCGGTGCGCGCCGAGACCGGATAGATAGCTGAGCAGGGTGTGCGAGAGGACCAGGAAGCGGAAGCCGATCTCGGCGTCCTTCCTGAAGTGGCCGGGTTCCAGGAGCATGTTCGACAGGGTGGTCGAGAGCGCCGCGTCGGCGTTGTGCGCGTTGCGCCGGGCGGTGCGGTAGTCGAGGTCGTCGCGCTTGCCGGTGGCGTACTGCTGCATGATCTGCCGCAGGTAGCGGCTGTTGCAGGCGAGGGTGTTGGCGAGCATGCGGTTGAGCCGGCGGCCCTGCCAGTCGGGCAGCACCAGGAACACCGCGAGGCCGGCGATCAGGCTGCCCAGCAAGGTATCGAACAGGCGGGGCAGGATCAGCCCGTAGCCATCGCCGACCTGGTTGAAGCAGAACAGCACCAGCAGGGTGATCGCCGCCGTCGCCAGGGTATAGCGACTGCTGCGGGTGGCGAAGAAGGCGACCCCGGCGGCGACCGCGAACAGCGACTGCACCAGCGGGCTGGGGAACAGGTCGATCAGCGCCCAGCCGACCACCAGGCCGACCACCGTACCGAGGATCCGCTGCACCAGGCGCAGGCGGGTCGCGCCATAGTTGGGCTGGCAGACGAACACCGTGGTGAGCAGTATCCAGTAGCCCTGGGTCGGATGGATCCAGTGCAGCACGCCGTAGCCGGCGGTCAGCGCCAGGGCCATGCGCAGGCCGTGGCGGAACAGCAGCGAGGTCGGGGTGAGCTGCTGGCGCAGGCGCTCGAAGGCGTCCTTCAGGCTGCGCGGCGAGCGGTCGAGCAGGGCGCTGTCCTGTTCGTCGGCGATGGCGTCCGGGTTGCTTGCCCCGGCCAGCTTGCGGTCCAGCGTGGTGAGGTTGGCGGCCAGGGCGCCGAGCGAGCGCAGCAGGCCCTTCCAGGCCGGGTTGCTCTGCTGGCGCAGGTGTTCGAGCGAGGCCTGGAGGTCTTCCAGGGCCAGCTCGCGGTCGGCGTAGTCGAACGGCTGGCGCAGGCGGATAGCCCGCGCCAGGGCCTGGCAGGCCTTGCCCTGCTGGTTGAGCAGGCGCTGGCAGCGGAACAGCACGTCGCTGTGGAAGAACGCCTCGGCCAGCCGGTTGTACGGGTAGTGCGAGGAACTGGCGCGCTCGTGGACGTCCTGGGCGATGAAATAGAGCTTCAGGTAGCGGCTCACCTTGGGGCCCGGCCGGCCATGGCCGAGGCGGTTGAGAATGGTCTCCTTGGCCTGGTTCAGCGCCACCACCACCTTGCCGTTCTGCCGTGCCAGGGCGAGGCGCTGGCCCTCCACGTCGAGCTGGCGCAACGGTTCGAACAGGCTCGACTTGATCCTCAGGTATTCGCCCAGCTCGAAATACAGGCGGGAAAGACTCTGCTGCACCGGCTGGTTGGAGAACAGCGCGTTCCACAGCACCGAGAGCAGCCCGTACCAGGCCGCCCCGGCCACCAGCAGCAGCGGTTCGTGCCAGACATCGGCGACCTCGCCGCCGCGCTGGTCCACGCCGATCATGGTGTAGATCGAGAGGATCAGGGTCGCCGAGGCGATCGCCGCATAGCGCTCGCCGAGGGCGCCGAGGAGGATCATGCCGAACGCCGACAGCGCCATCCCGGAAACGAACAGCCAGGGATAGGGGAACAGCAACTCGACGGCGAAGGCGGCGACGCTGAAGCACAGCAGGGTCACCAGCAGCGCTTGCAGGCGGCCGAGCCAGTTGTCGTCGGTCTCCGCCAGGGCGCTGGCGATGATCCCGAGGAACAGCGGGATCAGCAGCTCGATGCGGTCCTGCCACCAGCACAGCAGCAGGGCGCCGGCCAGGGCGATGAACACCCGCAGGCTGTAGGCGAACTTGTCGAGGGCCCAGAGGCGGCGGAGCGTGTGTGTCAACGAAGAGGGCGGCATGGGGGCGGAGTGCTATCCGATGGTCCGTGGTTCAGCCTATGTGGCCTGTCCGGCTAATTCAATCGGCCGATTTCGCGCGACTGGAAGTCCGCTGCCCGCCGCAGTCGCAGGAAGCGCTGCCGTGGGCAACTCGGTCGAGCCGGGCATCTGGCGGATGCAGGCTTCGTGCCTGCGAACGCTAAGACGTCGTCGCCGCGCCGAACGTTACCCGGCGGCGATATCGCGCGCCGGAGCGGGCCCGGCGAGCGAAGCGGCGGCGCGCTAAAGCAGGCGGACCTTGAACGAGCGACCCTTGATCTTGCCTTCGCTCAGGCGCTTGAGGGCCTGGTGGGCGAGGCCGCGCTCGATGGCGACGAAGGCCTGGAAGTCGAAGATGGCGATCTTGCCCACCGCGCTGCCGGGCAGCCCGGCGTCGCCGGTGAGGGCACCGAGCAGGTCGCCGGGGCGCACCTTGTCCTTGCGTCCGCCGGCGATGCACAGGGTGCTCATCGGCGGCAGCAATGGTTCCGGGCTGGCCTTCAACTGGCCGAGGGCGTACCAGGCCAGCGGCTGCTTCTGCAGGTCCTCGATGGCCTGCGCGCGGCTGGCCTCGGCCGGCGCCACCAGCGACAGGGCCAGGCCTTTCTCGCCGGCGCGACCGCTGCGTCCGATGCGATGGATGTGGACCTCCGGGTCACGCGCCAGCTCGACGTTGATCACCGTTTCCAGGGCGGCGATGTCCAGCCCGCGGGCGGCCACGTCGGTGGCCACCAGTACGTTGCAACTGCGGTTGGCGAACACCGTCAGGACCTGGTCGCGCTCGCGCTGCTCCAGGTCGCCGTGCAGGGCCAGGGCGGAAATCCGCTGCGCCTTCAGTGCGTCGGCCAGCTCCTGGCACTGCTGGCGGGTCTGGCAGAAGGCCACGCTGGACTGTGGCCGGAAATGCTGGAGCAGGCGTACCACGGCGTCCATGCGCTGTTTCGGATCGATCTCGAAGAAACGTTGCTCGATCTGGCTGTCGGCGTGCAGCGACTCGACCCTCACCTGTCGCGGATCGCGCATGAAGGTCTTCGCCAGCTTCTCGATGCCGTCCGGGTAGGTGGCGGAGAACAGCAGGGTCTGCCGGCGCTCGGGGAGCTGGCCGATGATCTCGGCGATGCTGTCGTAGAAGCCCATGTCGAGCATCCGGTCGGCTTCGTCGAGGACCAGGGTATTGAGCCCGTCGAGGACCAGGGTGCCCTTGCGCAGGTGCTCCTGGATGCGCCCCGGGGTGCCGACCACCACGTGCGCGCCGTGCTCCAGCGAAGCCACCTGCGGGCCGTAGGGGACGCCGCCGCAGAGGGTCAGGACCTTGATGTTGTCGGCGGCGCGGGCCAGCCGGCGGATCTCCTTGGCGACCTGGTCGGCCAGTTCGCGGGTCGGGCACAGCACCAGCGCCTGGCAGCCGAAGTAGCGCGGGTTCAGCGGGCTGAGCAGGGCGAGGCCGAAGGCCGCGGTCTTGCCGCTGCCGGTCTTGGCCTGGGCGATCAGGTCGTGGCCCTGGAGGATCAGCGGCAGGCTCTGCGCCTGGATCGGCGTCATCTCCCGGTAACCGAGGGAGTCGAGATTGGCCAGGAGGTCCGCGGAAAGCGGCAGCGAGGAGAAAGCGGTGGAGGTCACGGGGCAGGGCTCGGCAGGCGATACGAGCGGCTAGTCTAGCAGCCTGCGGCGGCTTGCCGCGTGCGATCGCCGCCGGAGCAGCAGCGACAGGCAATGTATCTTTGGCCAGTACCGTTCGTCCGAAAAACGAAAAAAGCGCGTTTCTGTATTTTTATACAGGTTCGCTTTCCTCAGTTTTTTGTCGTAGAGTGCTGACACTGTGTTTGCATGGGTCGCCGTCGATCGTGACCTGATGCGGTCGGAAATTCCAGCCCGTCCTGCTCGACTCCTTGTAACTCCTTGCAACTCAGTTACCGGCTACGATTTCGTGGCTAAATCAATACCTATAGTTCCAAGGAGAACTTGCAATGTCCCGTCAGAACGGCACCGTTAAGTGGTTCAACGAAACCAAAGGCTACGGCTTCATTACCCCGGAAAGCGGCCCGGACGTTTTCGTTCACTTCCGTGCCATCGAAGGTAACGGCTTCAAGACCCTGGCCGAAGGCCAGAAGGTCAGCTTCGAAGTCGTACAAGGCCAGAAAGGCATGCAGGCCGAGCGCGTTCAGGTGATCAACTAAGATCCCTGGGCCCCAGCCCGAAGAACCCGGATGGAAGCATCCGGGTTTTTTATTGCCCGGAGAAAACCGTCACACTGTCTTCGCCTGCCGTTCACCCTGTCTTGACGAGTTCCCGCCCAGAGTGGCCCGGTCCCGTACGGAGTCGTTTCGATGAAGCCTGTGCAATCCCGTCGTCTGGCCTTCGCCGCGCTGTTGTCGCTGTCGTTCTCTTCCGCGTCCTGCCATGCCGCCACCGAGCACTGGGGCTGGATCGAGCAGTCCTGGCTGATGCCCGAGCGCATGCAGGCCAAGGCCAAGCTGGATACCGGCGCGCTGACCTCGTCGCTGGACGCGAGGAATATCCATCGCTACAAGAAGGACGGCGAGCGCTGGGTGCGCTTCGATGTCGTGCTGCCCACCGCCGACAGCAAGGCGCCGGTCAGCGTGACCTTCGAGCGCAAGGTGCTGCGGCTGATCAAGGTACGCGGCGCCGGCGGCAGCGACAGCCGTCCGGTGGTGGCGATGGACATCTGCCTGGGCGCCAAGCTGCTGCGCGAGCAGTTCTCCCTGCGCGACCGCGGCAACATGAACTATCCGGTGCTGCTCGGTCGCCGCACGCTCGAACACCTCGGCGCGGTCGACGTGTCCCGAACCTTTACCCGCAAACCTACCTGCAGCGCGCTCGCCGCTCAGTAGAAGAACCCGCGCGGCAGTCCGGCGGCCAGCGCCAGCCGGGGCAGCACGATCAGCGCCGTCATCCACAGGTTGCGCGGGCGCGCCTCGTCCTCGCGAGCCCGGCTAGAGGTCCGGGTCCTTTTCCGGATCGACCCGGCGCGGGCTGGTGCGGCCGTCCTCGCTGCCGAGCTGGAAGAAGATCGCTGCGGCCAGCATCGACATCAGGCCGACGCTGACATAGGTGGCGTGGAAGGCGCCGAGTACGGTGTCCTGCCCCGTATCCAGGTCGGTCTGGAAACCGCCCAGCAACGCCGCCGCGCAAGCCACGCCAAGGCTGATCGACAATTGCACGACCACCGACATCAGGCTGTTGCCGCTGCTGGCGTTGCTGTCCTGCAGGTCGATCAGGGTGAGGGTGTTCATCGCCGTGAATTGCAGGGAGTTCACCGCGCCGAGCAGGCTCAGGTGCAGCAGCAGCCAGACGTAGGGGGTGTCCTGGTCGACCAGGCCGAAGCCGGCGATCAGGCAGCCGAGGATCAGGGTGTTGCCGACCAGCAGCTTGCGATAGCCGAAGAAGTCCAGCAGTGGCTTGGCCATCGGCTTGGCGACCATCGCGAACAGCGCCAGCGGGATCATGGTCATGCCCGCGGTGGAGGGCGGGTAGCCCAGTCCCACCTGCAGCAACAGCGGGGTGAGGAAGGGCAGGGCGCCGCTGCCCAGGCGGGCGAACAGGTTGCCGAGGATGCCGACGGCGAAGGTCCGCGCCTTGAACAGGCTCGGTGGGAACAGCGGCTTGTCGATGCGTAGCGCGCGCAGCCAGTAGGCGGTGAGCAGGACCAGTCCGCCGATCAGCAGCAGGACCACGCGCAGGTGCGACAGGTGCAGCTCGCCGAGTCCTTCCAGGGCGATGGAGATCAGCACCATGGAGCCGCCGAAGAGCAGGAAGCCGATGCTGTCGAAACGGCTCGGCACCGGGCTGCGCAGGTCCGGCATCAGCTTCATCGCCACCAGGCAGCCGAGCAGGCCGACCGGCAGGTTGATCAGGAAGATCCAGTGCCAGGAGGCGTACTCCACCAGCCAGCCGCCCAGCGTCGGTCCCGCCAGCGGGCCGAGCAGGCCGGGAATGGTGACGAAGCTGAGCACCCGCACCAGGTCCTGGCGCGGGTAGACGCGCAGGATCACCAGCCGTCCCACCGGCATCATCAGCGCGCCGCCGACGCCCTGTACGATGCGCGCCCCGACCAGCAGTTCGAGGCTCGGCGACAGCGCGCAAAGCAACGAGCCGAGGCTGAACAGCAGTACCGCGCCGAGGAACACCCGGCGCGTGCCGAAACGGTCGGCGATCCACCCCGAGGCCGGTATCAGCAGGGCCACCGTGAGCAGGTAGGCGATCACCACCGCCTGCATGCGCAGCGGGTTTTCGTTCAGCGAACTGGCCATGCTCGGCAGCGCGGTGTTGAGGATGGTGCCGTCGAGGGCTTGCATGAAGAAGGCGACGGCGACCAGCCAGGGCAGTTGGCGGGCGATGCGGGGGGTGAGCTGGAACGGCTCGCTCATGGACGGGCTCCCTCGGGCGGACAGGGCCCAAGCATAGAGAAGTTCTCGCCGCGATGGGACGGCCGGCGACCGGATCGGGGCGAACAGCGGGCATTGCGGCGGAAGTCGCGGCCAGAGAGGTCGCCTTTCATTGTCCTGGGTCAAGCCGAAGCGCTGGCGCTCGCCGACTGCTGTGCTAGTACTCAAGAGTCACCCCGTCAGTGGCTGCGGATGCGACGTCGGCGCTTCGTCATCGCACGGACATGTCCCGCGTTGCATGCTCGACGGCGCGTGCTTCACCGCCTTGTCGCGATGTTCTCCACGCAGCGCTCGGCGACCCCGGTCGCCGCTGCCGTCGCCGAAGCCCACCTTCCGTGGAAACAGGAGTCCTCCCATGGCCCAGGAACTTTGCGCTATCTGCCACGAACGTCCCGCCGTCGCCCGCGTCAGCCTGGTACAGAACGGCCAGCGCCGCGAACTCGCCCTCTGCGAACTGCATTACCGCCAGTTGATGCGCCAGCAGCGCATGCGCTCGCCGCTGGAGTCGCTGTTCGGCGGCGGCAGCCCGTTCGACGAGATCTTCTCCGGCTTCGGCGAGCAGAGCCCGGTCACCCCGGTGCGCGCCCGCGAGCCGGAGGCGGTGGACATCGCCGAATACTTCAGCAAGCAGACCACCGAGTACCTGCAACGCGCCGCGCAGGTCGCCGCCGAATTCGGCAAGCGCGAAGTGGACACCGAGCACCTGCTCTACGCCCTGGCCGACGCCGACGTGGTGCAGGCGGTGCTCAAGCAGTTCGGCCTGTCGCCGGCCGACCTCAAGCAGTACATCGAGGCCAACGCCGTGCGCGGCGCCAGCAAGGGCGAGGCGAGCGAGGACATGACCATCTCGCCGCGGGTGAAGAGCGCCTTGCAGCATGCCTTCGCCCTGTCCCGCGAACTCGGCCACAGCTATGTCGGCCCCGAGCACCTGTTGCTCGGCCTGGCGGCGGTGCCGGACAGCTTCGCCGGGACGCTCCTGAAGAAGTACGGCCTGACTGAGCAGGCGCTACGGCAGAAAGCGGTCAAGGTGGTCGGCAAGGGCGCCGAGGACGGCCGCGTGGACGGCCCGAGCAACACTCCGCAACTGGACAAGTTCAGCCGCGACCTGACCCGGCTGGCCCGCGAAGGCAAGCTCGATCCGGTGATCGGCCGCTCGAAGGAAGTCGAGACCACCATCGAGGTTCTCGCCCGGCGCAAGAAGAACAACCCGGTGCTGATCGGCGAGCCCGGCGTCGGCAAGACCGCCATCGTCGAAGGCCTGGCCCAGCGCATGGTCCAGGGCGAGGTGCCGGAGGTGCTGCGCGACAAGCGCCTGGTCGAACTGAACATCAACGCCATGGTCGCCGGCGCCAAGTACCGCGGCGAGTTCGAGGAACGCCTCAAGCAGGTGATGGACGAACTGCAGGCGGCGCAGAGCGAGATCATCCTGTTCATCGACGAGGTGCACACCATCGTTGGTGCCGGCCAGGGCGGCGGCGAAGGCGGGCTGGACGTGGCCAACGTGCTGAAGCCGGCGATGGCGCGTGGCGAGATGAACCTGATCGGCGCCACCACCCTCAACGAGTACCAGAAGTACATCGAGAAGGACGCCGCGCTGGAGCGGCGCTTCCAGCCGGTGTTCGTCCCCGAGCCGACGGTGGAGCAGACCATCTCCATCCTCCGTGGCCTGCGCGACAAGCTCGAAGGCCACCACAAGGTGACCATCCGCGACGAGGCCTTCGCCGCCGCCGCCGAGCTGTCCGACCGCTACATCGGCAACCGCTTCCTGCCGGACAAGGCCATCGACCTGATCGACCAGGCCGCCGCCCGCGTGCGCATCGCCAGCACCTCGCGGCCGGCCGAGATCCAGGAACTGGAGGCCGAGCTGGCGCAGCTCAAGCGCGAGCAGGACTACGCCGCCAGCCGCAAGTGGTACGACGAGGCGAAGGTCTTCGAGAAACGCATCCAGGAACGCAAGGAACACCTCGAGCAGATCACCGAGCGCTGGCAGCAGACCCAGGGGTCGAAGACCGAGGAGGTGCGGGTCGAGGACATCGCCGAGATCATCTCCAGGCTCACCGGCATCCCGGTCACCGAACTGACCGCCGAGGAGCGCGAGAAGCTCCTGCAGATGGAAGAGCGCCTGCACCAGCGGGTGATCGGCCAGCAGGAAGCGATCACCGCGGTCAGCGACGCCGTGCGCCTGGCCCGCGCCGGGCTGCGCCAGGGCAGCCGGCCGATCGCCACCTTCCTGTTCCTTGGCCCGACCGGGGTGGGCAAGACCGAGCTGGCCAAGGCCCTGGCCGAGGTGGTGTTCGGCGACGAAGACGCGATGATCCGCATCGACATGAGCGAATACATGGAGCGCCACGCGGTGTCCCGGCTGATCGGTGCGCCGCCGGGCTACGTCGGCTACGACGAGGGCGGCCAGCTCACCGAGCGGGTGCGCCGGCGGCCTTACAGCGTGATCCTGCTCGACGAGATCGAGAAGGCCCACGCCGACGTCAACAACATCCTCCTGCAGGTGTTCGACGACGGCCGCCTGACCGACGGCAAGGGGCGCGTGGTGGACTTCACCAATACCATCATCATCGCCACCAGCAACCTAGGCTCCGAGCTGATCATGAAGAACGCCCAGGCCGGCGAGTTCGCCCAGCCGCCGGAGAAGCTCAAGCGCGAACTGATGACTACCCTGCGCGGGCATTTCCGCCCGGAATTCCTCAACCGCCTCGACGAGGTGATCGTCTTCGAGTCGCTGAGCAAGGCGCAGATCGAGGACATCGTGCGCCTGCAACTGGAGCGGGTGAAGCGCGCCGCGCACGCTCAGGACATCTACCTGCACATCGACGACAGCCTGGTCGGCCACCTCGCCGAAGAGGCCTACCAGCCGGAGTTCGGCGCCCGCGAGCTGAAGCGGCAGATCCGCCAGCAACTGGAGACGCGCCTGGCCACGGCGATGCTCAAGGGCGAGGTGAAAGAGGGCGAGACGGTCACCTTCTTCTACGACGCCAAGGACGGCGTCGGCTACCGCAAGGGCGCCGCGCCGAAGCCGGCGGCACGCAAGAAATCCGGCGCCGGCGAGACGCCCAAGGGCCGCGCGACGGCGGCGAGGAAGCCGGCGGCGAAGAAAGGCGCCGCCGCCAAGGGCAAGGCCGACAAGCCGAAGGCCAAGTGACCCGACCAAGGTTGGGGAACAAGGCACCGGCCGGTCGGTCGAAATCTCACCCCGGCCTGCGAATGCGGCCGGGGCGTTCGATATCTCATGAGGAATTGCCGATGCGCGTCACCACCCACGCTACCCTGGCCGCGGCCCTGCTGCTCAGCGCCGCCTCCGCGTTCGCCTTCAATCTCGGGGATGCCGCCAAGGCGGTCGCCGGGGCGTCCCAGGGCGACTCCGCCCAGGTAGCCACTACCCCGCAGACCAGCGGTCTGCTCGGCGCACTCACCGGCCAGCTCGGGGTCAGCCAGGAGCAGGCGGTCGGCGGTACCGGCGCCCTGCTCGGCCTGGCCAAGAACCAGTTGGCCGGCAACGATTACTCGCAACTGGTGAAGACCATCCCCGGCCTCGACAAGCTGGCCGGCAACAACGCCCTGGCCGGTCTCGGCGGGCTCGGCAACGTGCTCGGCAAGAGCGGCGGCGACAGCAAGGGCCTCGGCTCGCTGCTCGGCAATGCGGACAGCATGGGCGACGTGAACAAGGCCTTCGGCACCCTGGGCATGGATAGCGGGATGACCGAGAAGTTCGCCCAGGTGCTGGTCGACTACTTCGGCAAGCAGGGCGCCAACAGCGAGCTGCTGGGCAGCCTGAGCAATCTCTGGGGAGTGAGCAAGGCGGGCGGCTCGTCGCTGCTCTGATCTGCCGCCAGCGGATCGGCGGATAACCGCGTTGCGGTTATTCGCCCTACGAGGTGGGTGCGACCCCCGGGTATTCGTTGCCCGCTCCGGTAGGGCGAATAACGCCCCCGGCGTTATCCGCCGCTGCGCCGTGGAAACGGCGGATAACCGCGTTGCGGTTATTCGCCCTACGAAGTGGGTGCGGCGCCCGGGTATTCGCTGCCCGCACCGGTAGGGCGAATAACGCCCTCGGCGTTATCCGCCGCCGCTCCGTGGAAACGGCGGATAACCGCGTTGCGGTTAT
>NZ_KV800270.1:0-259 GCF_001810205.1 Pseudomonas sp. HMSC076A11
CCACTTCCACCGACTCCTGCTCACTCAACTGGTCTATCAGCGCGTACGATCGAGTTCGTCCGACATCAAGAGAGCGGTAGCCTTTTTTAATATCGCTTTCTCCCGCTCCAACCGGTTGATCCGGGCTTCCAGCTCCTGGATCTTTTGCTGCTCAGGCGTCAACGCCTTGCTCTTCGGGGTCACACCCTGGCGCTCCGCCTCGAGCTGCTTCACCCAACGGCGCAAGGCCGAATCCACCACCCCCAGCGAACGGCAGGCG